>CAYWHV010000022.1:0-15317 GCA_964458045.1 uncultured Methanospirillum sp. | reverse complement strand
ATGTCGGTGTCATCTACTACCAGAAACTCTACCACATGGTTTCATCCAAGATGCATGCCCGTTCCAGGGGTCCGGTTCAGGTTCTTACCAGGCAGCCGACAGAAGGTCGTGCCCGTGAAGGAGGTCTGCGTTTCGGAGAAATGGAGCGTGATGTTATGATCGGTCATGGAGCGGCCATGGCCCTGAAGGAACGTCTGCTTGAAGAATCCGACAAGGTCACCGAGTATGTGTGTGCCCGGTGTGGTATGGTTGCCATGCTGGACCGGAAACAGAATATTACCCGATGTCTTAATTGTGGCAGCGAGACCGATATCTATCCGGTTGAGATGTCGTATGCATTCAAATTACTCCTTGATGAGATGAAGAGTATGACCATTGCTCCCCGTCTCAACCTCGAGGATGTTGTTTAAGGAGGAGAGAAGCAATGCCAAGTCCTAAACGGATCGGGAAGATCGAGTTTGGTCTCCTCTCCCCGAAAGAAATCCGGCAGATGAGTGTAAGAAAGATCATCTGGGCGGATACCTACGATGATGACGGGTTCCCCTATCCTCAGGGTCTGATGGATCTGCATCTGGGTGTGATAGATCCTGGTCTCCGGTGTAAGACCTGCAGTCAGAAATCTGGTGAATGTCCCGGTCACTTTGGTCACATCGAGCTGGCAAAGCCGGTCATTCATGTCGGGTATACACGGCTTATCAGAAAACTGCTCCGTGTCACCTGCAGGGAGTGTGGCCGTCTGCTTCTGTCTGATGAAGAGATCGAGAAGATCATCGGACCTGAAGAAGAGATGGGAACCGACTCGGTCAGTGAAAAGGATGTGAAAAAGGAACGTATCTGTCCGCACTGTGGTGAGCAGCAGCTGAAGATCAACTTTGAAAAGCCTACAACATTCGCCGAGATTACGACCGATGACCGGGGGAAGAAGGTAGAGAACAAACTTACCCCGGCAGATATCCGTGCACGTCTTGAAAAGATTCCTGACGATGACCTGCAGAAACTTGGAATCGTCGGGAGCGTGGCCCGTCCTGAATGGACCATCATGACCGTGCTACCGGTCCCTCCGGTCACCATGCGGCCATCCATCATTCTTGAGAATGGTCAGCGATCTGAAGACGATCTGACGCACAAACTCGTTGATATCATCAGGATTAACCAGCGGTTTAAGGAAAACCAGGATGCAGGAGCTCCACAGCTGATTATTGAAGATCTCTGGGAACTTCTGCAGTACCATGTGACCACCTATATCGATAACGAGGTCGCTGGTTGTCCGCCTGCACGTCACCGGTCTGGTCGTCCGCTCAAGACGCTCTCCCAGCGTCTGAAAGGAAAAGACGGACGTTTCAGAGGAAGTTTATCTGGTAAGCGTGTGAACTTCTCATCCCGTACGGTTATCTCTCCGGATCCAAACCTCTCGGTCAGTGAAGTTGGGATTCCGCAGAAGATTGCAAACGAGATGACTATTCCTGTTCAGGTTACGGTCTTTAATATTGATGAACTTCGCCGGATTGTCAGGGTCGGGCCGGAACGGCCAGATCTCAAGGCCCCCTGTGGTGCAAATTATGTCATCAGACCAGACAAGCGTCGTATCCGTCTGGTAAAAGGAACCGGGACAGATGACGGGAATCTTGACTTTGTTGCCGAGCAGATTGAAGTCGGATGGATTGTCGAGCGTCATCTCCGCGACGGGGATATTGTTCTCTTTAACCGACAGCCTTCACTTCACCGGATGTCAATCATGGCCCACTGGGTCAGGGTCATGGATGGAAAGACATTTCGTCTGAATCCGGCAGTATGTCCTCCCTATAACGCGGATTTTGATGGGGATGAAATGAACCTGCACATCCCGCAGACCGAAGAGGCCAGGGTTGAAGCAGCCATGCTTGCAGCAGTGCAGGAGAATATTCTTTCACCCCGTTTTGGCGGACCGATCATCGGTGGTATCCACGATCATATCTCCGGTATCTTTCTCCTTACTCATACGCTCCGGTGGTTTACCAAGGAAGAGACCATTGATCTTCTCAAAAATAACAAGATAGATCGCCTTGGTGAACCCGGAAAAGTAGAGGATGGCATAAAATACTGGTCCAATAAGCAGATATTCTCAAAGATCCTCCCTGACGATCTGAACATGGTATTCCGTGCATCATCCTGTAAGGGCTGCGATGAATGTCAGCGGATTGATTGTGATCGTGATGCATATGTGCAGATCATCGACGGTGAGTTAACATCCGGTGTTATCGATAAAAAAGCGGTCGGTGCATTCGACGGAGCAATCCTCCATCGTATCATCAGACAGTACGGATATGAACGTGCAGCCCGGTTTATCGATGACATGACCCGTCTTTCCATTCGTGCAATCATGCATGACGGGTTTACCTTTGCTATCGATGATGAAGACCTCTCCAAGAGCGATTATGGTCAGATCCGTGAGGTTCTTGAACGTGCTGCCCAGGATGTCGAGCGTCGTATCCAGATCTTCGAGGATGGTCAGCTCGAACCCATGCCTGGCCGGACTCCGGAAGAGACCCTTGAGATGCAGATCATGCAGGTGCTTGGTAAGGCTCGTGATAACACGGGAGAGATTGCAGGCAGGCATCTTGGTCTGTCCAATTCCGCCGTGGTCATGGCAGTTTCAGGTGCCAGAGGTTCCATGCTGAACCTGACTCAGATGGCCGGTTGTGTCGGTCAGCAGGCGGTTCGTGGTGAGCGTATCATGCGAGGGTACGAGGACCGGACCCTTCCCCATTTCAAGAAAGATGACCGGGGAGCAATGGCTCACGGATTTGTCATGAACAGTTACAAATCCGGTCTGGACCCGACTGAATTCTTCTTCCATGCAATCGGAGGTCGTGAAGGTCTTGTGGATACTGCAGTCAGAACATCGCAGTCTGGTTATCTCCAGCGTAGGATGATTAACGCTCTGCAGGATCTGAAAGTGGCCTATGATATGACCGTCAGAACCACCGGGGGCAGAATTATCCAGTTCGAATATGGTGAGGATTCAACCGATCCGATGAAGAGTTCATTTGGTGAACCGGTGGATGTCGAAGGAATTGTGAGCAATATCCTCAAGGAGGAGATTTAATGGAAGAGTTGAAGATCCCCTCTGAAGCAGCAGCAGCAGTTCTCCGATATTTTGATGAGCACAAAGTAAAGAAAAAATTTCCGGATGATGTTCCTGAACATATCCGCGAAGTGCTCATTGAGATGGTTGAGTTCCGGATGAAGGAAGAGGATGCGGAGGCAGAAGATACCATCGATGACCAGATGTTTATCGCAAAGATGGAAGATCTCATCCATGCAGAAAAATTCTATGACTGGTTGACGGAGAGTTTTACTCCTCTTGTCGTATCATCTGAGGATGATGAGGATATCATTCTTCCCCAGACAATTATTACCCCCTCCGCCCGTCCCCGACTTACCACCCTTGATAAAAAATCCATGGAAGTCAGGGAGCACTTCTCTGATTACCAGATGACCGTTGAGAAGATCGGTTCAATCCCCGAGCGGATTGAGAAGATCCTCAAAGATCGGATCAAGGATATCAAGCGGGAGGAGAACCCGAACTTCAGGCTTACCCAGAAGCAGTACACAGTCTTTCTGACTGATCTTCTCAAAAAGGGTGACTTTGAAGACTGGATTATGCATACATTCCCGCTTCCGGCAGACATGGAGCAGGAAGTCTTCACGGTCAGGAAGGCTGTTCCGGAAGAAGAGATCAAGATCCCTGACTGGGTTGATGCTGCAGCATTTGAGGGACTGAACCGGTTTGAGCAGGACAAATTCCGTGCTTTACTCCGGGACCACCTCACTTCGCTGAATGAGCTGGTTGATCATCCACAGGTAACCCAGCGGATGTCCAAACGGTTCTTTGAGCTCATCGCCATCGGTCTTCCGCACCGGACCAACACTACCCTTGCCAAGATCATCATTGCTCGGGAGATTGATGGTCTGAATGACCCGTCACGAATCGTTTCTGACGAGCATTACTCCAAAATCCTCGCCCAGATGGTCAAGGAGTATAAGCACACCAGGATTGAACCCTGTGAAGCGGTCGGAGTCGTTGCTGCCCAGTCGATAGGTGAGCCGGGTACGCAGATGACGATGCGTACGTTCCACTATGCGGGTGTGGCTGAAATTAACGTTACCTTAGGTCTTCCCCGTCTGATTGAGATCATGGATGCCCGAAAGGAACCCTCCACGCCAACTATGACCATCCATCTCCGTGAGGGATACTCAACCGACCGTGACAAAGCACGGCAGGTATCCTGGCAGATTGAGGCGGCTCCGCTTCAGGAGTTTGGAGACATTACCACTGATATGGCGAATATGCAGATCGTGGTTCATGTCAACAAGGCGGTCTGTGAAAAACGAAAGATCTCTGTTCGGGAGATCCTTGAGATAGGGCCGAGGAAGATCAAGGAACGAAGACATTACCGTGATTTTGAGTTTGAGACCAATGAGTCTGAAGGTCTGCTCATCTTCCTCCCTAAGGATCGGGGCAGTTATCAGAACCTGTTCCAGCTCAAAGAGCATGTTCGGAATGTTATCGTTCAGGGTATTGATGACATTGAGCGTGTGGTCGTCAGGAAGGAATCAGGAGAGTATATTCTCTACACCGAAGGTTCCAACATGAAAGATGTGTTTGCCATTCGTGGTGTTGATACAACACGGACCAGGACGAATAACATCAACGAGATTTCACAGGTTCTCGGTGTTGAAGCCGCCAGAAATGCCATCATCAACGAAGCACTCGCTACTCTCTCTGAACAGGGTATCATGGTCGATGTGCGCCACATCATGCTCGTTGCTGATATGATGTGCATGGAAGGCGAAGTAAAGCAGATCGGACGTCACGGTATTGCCGGAGAGAAGGAATCCGTTCTTTCCCGTGCAGCATTCGAAGTGACCGTGAACCATCTCCTGGATGCGGCAGTAGCCCACGAAGCTGATGTTCTCTGTGGTGTGACCGAAAACGTCATTGTTGGTCAGCCAATTCAGCTCGGAACAGGGGATGTTAAATTAGTAGTAAAGCATAAAGTATAGGGGTATCTGATATGGATTTCAATACATCTCTGAGACGTGCAATTAAGACTGGGAAGGTTATCCTCGGTCAGAATGAGACAAAAGACAGCATAGAAAAGGGAACTGCAAAGCTTGTCGTCGTTGCGGCAAACTGCCCTGCAGAATTTTCCAGTTATCTTTCAGGAAAGGATGGAGTAAAGTCGTACACCTTTGAAGGATCAGGCGTCCAGCTTGGTCGTGCCTGTGGTAAACCCTTTATTGTGAGCGCACTTTCAATCGAAGAGTCGGGCGACTCTGACATTCTTACCCTTTCCCGGTAACGAGGCTGCATGGGAGTAGTCCTGAATGAAGAGACAATCGCACTTATCGCCCAGTTTGAGAAGATCACCGGGGCCGGAAGTCGCGATGTTATTGATGATGGTGACGATGACCGTCTCATTTTCATTGTAAATCCCGGTGATATGGGATACGCGATCGGGAAAAAAGGCGTCAATATTAAAAAAGCATCAGAATCTTTCGGAAAAAGGATAGAGGCTGTCGAGTATTCTGACGATCCGGCTCAGTTCATCAGGAACTGCTTCCATCCGGCCCAGGTGAAAGAGGTACAGTTTTCAGATTATCATGGCGAGCAGATCGCCCATGTTGTCATCCGGGATGAAGATCGTGGCCGTGCAATTGGAAAGGCCGGGAAAAACCTGAACCGGAGCAAGATGCTGGCAATGAGAGAACACGATATTCAGAATATCATCATTGAATAACCGGACAGCATCTCACTTTTTTCTTATTCATAATCTTGAAATAGGTGGCAGTAGGATTCACTCATATGGCTCTTCATATGAGAACATGGAAATGGGTCCTCTGCGGAGTACTACTTATTGGATTATGTGCTGGTTTTATTTCAGTAGCGTGTGAAACAAGCACCCCCGCCGAACCTGACAAAACCCAGCAGCCACCTGCAAATCTCTCTGTTTCGGTACAACTGAATCAGGAAGGGACATTTACTACAGCAATTTTCCGGGGAGGGTTTGGGCAGACCCTGCTTAAGAAGATCAAAATGGAATTGACTACACCTGACGGAGAAAAATCCGAGGGTGAACTTACCAATGTAATTGGCGATTCTGTTGTTCTGAAAGGATCCGGTTGTGGAGATATGGTAACAGGTACTGCGTATTTCATGAATGGAATGAGTTATGTCATCCTGAATGAAAAGATGCAGTTTATCGTTGGTATCTGCCCTGCAGATAAGGCGCATGTCTCTGATCCGTGTGCAGAAATTGCAGCCTCTCCTTCATTAAAACCTGATCAGATTCAGGAAATTCCTGCTAATAAATCGGTAATAATCCAGACCAATGTGGATGTAAGCCTTATTGAGGTTATGTTCAGGGGAGGATTTGGACAAAATCTGATAAAAAACCTGGATATTACACGAGTTGGACCGGATGGATCCCAAGAGACCAAGAAACTTGGAAACCGGGTCGGTGATCAGGTTACCTTTACCGGCACAAACAATTGCATGGACCGGGTGTATGCTGATGTCTCCTTTATTGACGGGACCATGTATCATTTCTATGACGAAGTGATCCACATCAGCAGACTTTCACCTAATTAATTTTTAAAAAACGAGCGGACCTGGAGGGATTCGAACCCCCGACATTCGGGTTAGAAGCCCGACGCTATATCCAGGCTAAGCCACAGGTCCAAAGACGTGCCTTATTTAGTTTACATCAGTACCTGATAATAGTAGCGTAACCAAAAGAGATGGGTGCAGGTTTCATCCTGCATGAAACGCAACCGGCCTGACCACATCAACAATTCTGGGCTCAGTAATTGAGCATCTGGTAACATTCGCACGAATAGTGGTTTTCGAGAGGAATTTTACTTTCACTCGTGCAGACAGCTTCTCGCGCTCCATGATGTGATACCCGGACCCTGACTCAACGGTATGTTTCATGGTAATAGCAACGGAAATGACTTCAACAACAATCCCCGTATCACCCACGGTAACATCTTCGCAATCAACGGTAGTCAGAAAAATCTGTGAACCTGGTGTTACCTGTGTCAGTGATATGACATTGTGTGCACTGGTAAGTTCAACAGTCCGTGGAATACCTTTTTTCAGTTCATCGATAACCTGGGGAAAGATCCCGGTAAGTGCAATACATTCCATGGTTATCACCCATACATCGGCAGTTGCGGCTCTTTTCTGACCGGTTGTTCCTCTGCGGTCTGGACATCTTCTGCCAGTCTGTGCATCTGCGCTTCAATCTCCTCAGCCTGTTCAATAAGCCCTTCCGTTTCAATCTGCAGATCATACAGAATATTCAGTACATCCACCGTTTTTGCAGCAGCCCTGGGATCAGGTGCATTGATAGTCTCTCCCAAAAGACCAATGCCCGGAATCCCCCGTATCTTACATTCTGTAAGTATGCTGCTGGCAATGCCTGATATACTTCCAATAGGGAGCCGGATTGCAGATTCGCCAAGTCTGTCCAGAAGTGATTTTTCTGTAGCAACAGAGAAAACCCGTTTCTCCGGTTCATTCGTTATGATCCCAGCTAGCGTTACGACTTCTGACACTTTGAAAGGAGCGAGCCAGTCAAGAATGGCATTCGAGACTTCGTAGCAGATCTGGGGATGAATGGGAATGTCTGCAAGAATCGCAACAAATTTTCCCTTTTCATAAATTCTCACCGGAACAGCAATGACACCCTCTGACATCATTGCCATCGGCGGAAAATATTTACTGGTCATTGTCCCGATAGAATCAAATCCGAGTTTTTCGACCATATAAGAGAGCGCGATACTTCCTACAAGACCACTTCCCGGAAATCCGATTAAAATGGCGGAACCTTCGGAAGTGAGAGGCCGGGCCTGAACGATAACGTCAGGTATCTGGCTGGGGGTCATATATCAAAGATAGGAGAATGAAGAAGATAGGTCTGTCGCACCAGGATGAAGGGACACATCAAACGGTACTTATCTCTGTAGGACGAACTTTTCTTTATACTGATGATAATACCGGAACATGGGCGGAATCAAAAACCGGAGATAATGCCGATTATTTTCTGTCTTCTTGTCATAATGTTCCTTTTTATATCTGGTTGTGTCCGGCCGGATACCGGATTTACCGTTCGCCCGGAATCATTCAGACAACTCCCTGATGTGTACGCCAATGAAAGCACCTCCAAGGTAACCATGGCTGTTGGAGATACCATGCTGGTTTCATACCCCTGGACACCGGAGGATGGCAGGTACTGGAGGGTCTCTGTGACTGAGGGACTATTTGTCACCGGTGACCGGTATACTCCCTTTCCCCCTGGCATTCCTGTTGAAATCTCCGGAACCCGGGAATGGATGGTGCGAGCAACCTCCCCCGGCATTCAGACTTTTGTTGGCAATTTGCGACCGAGGGCTACATCCTGGAACCAGGAAACCATCCAGCAGAAAATTACCGTTACGGTTCTTGATGAGAAAAACAAAAGCACATGACACGTATGAGATTTGGAGTAGCCGGAAAATTATTGCTGATAATGGTGCTGCTTACCAGCCTCATCTTTATCGTTATCGGTGGGATATCCTGGATTGTAATGGGCAATCTGGGCAATTATGCAACAGAGTCAAGTATGGCTCTTGGGGAGCGGGCCATTGGGGAGAGTACGACCGCTCTTGAAGAGGACGCAGAGATCTATCTTCTCCGACTCGCAACAGACCAGGCAGAGATCACGGATATGGTCTTTGAACGGATCATATCCGAGATGAATGTGCTCAATGACTATGGGAAAGAGATTATTAAAGGGAATAATGGTACATCTGTCACGTGGTATACCCGTGATACAAGACCTGAAAAACCGGGTGAAGCAGGAGTCATTCATCTCTCTCCTGGAATATCTGCAGAACATGTCCAGGATGATCTTACGGCACTGAGTTCATTCCAGTCTGTTTTCAATACCCTTTTCCATGCAGATAACCGGCTTACTGCGCTGTATGTTACCTCATCTTCAGGAGTCACGTTTATCTTTCCCTGGACTCCCCGAATCGATCCCACCTTTGAACCACGATCGAGAGGCTGGTTTTTAGATGCGGTAAATCGTTCACAGTTTGTGTGGTCTGATCCGTACGTTGATGTGTTAGGGAACGGCCTCACCATCACCTGCTCAAAAGCGGTTCAAAGCCCTGATAAAACCCAGACCTGGGTCATTGGTTCTGATATTACCATTGAAACGATAAACTACCGGATTATTACCACCCAGCTTGGTGAAGACGGATATGCCTTCCTGATAAATCAGCGGGGGGATATTCTCTCACGGCCAGGTCTTACTGCTGGAGAGACCCGGTGGGATGAGTCATATGAGATAGAGAATCTTCTCCAGAGTGAGAATGAAGATCTCAAAAAGGTTGCAGAGGAGATGACCATGGGTCTTTCCGGTGTCAGCCGATGCAGGTTTGCAGAAGGAGACAAATACATTGCATATGCCCCGGTGAAGAGTGTCGGATGGAGTATCGGTCTTGTCCTGCCGGTTGAGCAGGTTGTCGGACCGGCTGATATTACCGGTTCAGTGATCCGCTCGGCAAGTGAAGAGACTCATTCTCATATCACCGAACAGATGTCCCTTTTACAAACGATCCTCATTGTAAGTTTCATCCTTCTCTTCATCGGAGTGACCGGCATTGCGATATTTTTCTCAAAAATTATCACCGGTCCGGTTATGATTCTCAGCGAGGGTGCCAGAAGAATCGGGAATGGGGATCTGCAGACTCCGGTTGAGATACAGACTGGGGATGAGTTTGAGGAACTGGCTGGTGCCTTCAACCGGATGACACATGACCTTCGTAATTACATCGTGGAGCTCCGGAGGACAACAGCAGAGAAGGAACGATTTACAAGGGAACTTGAGATCGCCCAGGGAATTCAGCAGAGTTTTCTCCCGGACAGTGTCCCTGATATTCCGGGCATGGAACTTGCAGTTTTTTCCAGTCCGGCTCTTGAGGTTGGAGGTGACTTTTACGACTTTATCCCGGTTGGTGATGATGAGTGGGGGCTTGTTATTGCCGATGTGAGTGGGAAAGGTGTTCCGGCGGCCCTGTTCATGGCCCTCTCCCGGACTCTTATCCGGGTAAGTGCTACCTGGAAAAGTTCCCCTGCCAGTGCAATAACAGAAGCAAACTCTCTCATCTGTCGTGACTCCAAGGCCAGCATGTTTGTAACGCTCTTTTATCTGGTTATCGATTCTCTAAAGCGGCAGATAACCTATGTCAATGCCGGACATAACCCTCCTCTGATGCTGACCGGCGGGAACCTGAATAATATTACCCTTTTAAAGGCGGAGGGGATCGCCCTAGGAATAATCGACGATATTGACCTTGATTCAGTAACGGTGGATCTGAAAAAGGGAGATATGGTCGCGCTTTATACCGATGGTGTTACTGAAGCGATGAACAAGGACGGGGAGGAGTACGGAATGGAGCGGTTTACCAATGTTCTGAAACAGAACCGTGACCTTGACCTGTCCGGGGTCATTGATGCAATAAAGGCATCGATAAAAGAGTTTACGAAAGACACTCCCCAGTCAGATGATATTACCCTGATCCTGATCAGGGCTTCCTGATCCATTTTTTTGTTTTGGAAACTGCAGGATGATCTCTTCATCACCGGGCTTTGGCAGTTTCACAATCTTTCCCCCGGCATATCTGACGGTTCGCAAAAGTGCCCGGGAAAGAGGGAGTTCCGGCTTCCAGTTTTGCCCTATCGGGGTGATAGCAATATGCACCGAATCTTCTTTTGGAATAATATGAGCACTGACGATATCGGCGCCATACATCCGGTAGTAGTCGGACAATGCGCTGAAAATATCTGACAGGCGTTCGGCATCCGCATACATGAGATGAACTGAATCCGGAGTCCTGATTGTGAACCCGATCTCGTTGCGGCTTTGATATTCTGCAAGTCTGCTCAGTAACACCTTTCGAAAACTGGATGCATCATCAGTGGATTGCAACAGTTCATCATCGCTGATAGCACAGAAGTTTTGTTTCAGAATAAGATCGTTTAAAATTTGTACCGGGTCACATGCTGTGAGTGTTGCAGTTGGAATCACTCCCTGCATGGTGGATAAGAGATCTGAAAATAATCTGGTAGTCCGACGGACCAGGGAGGGATCGACCAGGTGGTCAATGCTATGACCGGGAAGAAATGACCTGATCTTTTGAAGGGTCTGTAATGCTTTGATTATCAACTGGAGTTCTGAAAATTTTCTCTCCTGAAATTCTCTGTAATATGCAGAAAATCCATCAAGAATAAATTCAATGTCATCAACCGGGATTGCCTGTTCAAGCTCCTGTGCGGTTTCTTCTTCTTCAAGCTCTTCGAGATGGTAGCGAAGGAGCATGATTCTTCCGGCAACAATCGGAAAGAGTTTGTATGCCTCATCCATGAGATCCATGGCATGCCGCATGGAGAGATTCACCCGGCCTTTGTCAAAGAGGGCGATGTCTGGTAAGGTGTCCAGAGTTTTTTTAAGAGTACGAAGAACTTTTTGAAACTCCTCAATACTGAGTATATACCCATGTCCCGGACAGACAACGGATATTTCATGATTCGCGAGTATCCATTCAAGTCTCTCTAGGGTTTTTGAAAATTCAGTTGTGTCCCATCCCAGAATCCCTGCCACTCCGGGATTTAATGCAAAGGGGATATCCCCGACATGCAGGAGACTTCCAATGCGAATGGCCACGCTGTCATTTGAATGCCCGGGCACCGCCCAGAACATCAGTGACTGCTTGTCAGGAAAAAAGAGTTCTTCAGAAAGCAGGGAGATATCGTCTGAAACGTGAATCTCTTTTATCATATGCTGAAATCCAGGAAGAATTCCCAAACTTTCCATTTGCTGATTTTTCGTTTGGAAAAGAGGGAGATCTATATGGAGGGGGGGAATGGGCAGGTCCACCAGGTCGGCCTGGGTATATCGCTGGTCGCCTGATTGGAGAAGCTTCGCCCCTGATGCATGACAGAGAAATACCGGCTTTCCAAAACTCTCAAATCGCCGGTCTACCATTCCCTCGTAGATGTGATCATAGTGCGCATGTCCGAAAATGATGATGAGTGGTTTCTCTCTGTCGCACGTACATGTCGAAAGAGCGTCACAGGCGGTGTCCATAACTTCCTGTGAGGCACCAGTATCAAAAAAGACAATATAATCACCTATGGTGAGTACATAGACATTTGAGCTGGTCACATCCGGTTTTCGAATACAGGGAAAGATTCTGGCATGGGTCGTACCAGGTACATCCTGCCATTGTTCATTTACCAGAATGACCTGTCTCGTGTTCACCCATTGATCTCGCTTTCACAAATCATAAATTCCTAGCAGAGAACTCATATAACAAGGACTTGTGTCTTCATACATGGAGAAGATAGGATAATGGAAGACCATCTTTCAATACAGGAACGTGAAATCTCCGGAATTACTATCCTGGATGTAACCGGAAGAATTGATGCAGCAACTTCAGCATTGATTGAAGGAGAGCTGGGAAAGAAGATTGATTCGGGGGTTATGACTCTTATCCTCAACATGAAGGATTTGAGTTATATCAGCAGTTCAGGGCTTCGGGTAATTCTCGCAGCATTAAAGCGTGTCAAGGCCGGTGGTGGAATCATCGCACTTGCAGAATTACAGCCGGGACCTGGGGAGGTCTTTAAAATGACGGGATTTGACCGGCTCTTCCCGATAAGCTCCTCGGTTGAACAGGCAGTGGAAAAACTGAAATCCTGATTTCATATCTCGTTTGAATATGAATGGCAGCATATCAGATTGACCTGGAAGATTCGATCACCGCAGTTTCACAACTTGCACAATTCCTCTCTGATATAATTGAGACGGAGGGCATTTCTTTTGAAGTAGAGAATGCAATGCAACTTTCTGCAGAAGAAGCCGTTGTGAATATCATTACTCACGGGTACAAGGGGAACTCCGGGATGATAGATGTGAAATGCGAAATTGCAGATGGTCTGGTTACATTAACGATCTGTGACGAAGCTCCGTATTTTAATCCGCTGACCCTGCCACCTGCTGATGTTGAAGCAGGAATTGATGACCGGTGTATTGGCGGTCTTGGCGTTCACCTGATCCGATCCCTGATGGATGAAGTCAGATATAAACAGACTGATTCCGGCAATTGCCTCATCATGCAAAAGGCATTATCATCCTGATGTGTGCCCGGACAGCAGAAACCATCTCAAGCATGATGGCACAGTGATTGGGTACATATGACCCAATCCTATGTTCATGGCTATTCTGAGCGGGAAACTGAGCGTCTTTTTGACCAGGCTGATACCCTGACCGGTCTGATTCACCATGACTCGATTTTTCCTCCGGGTAGCAGGATACTTGAAGCCGGATGCGGGACCGGGGCACAGACCTGCATTCTTGCCAGTAAAAATCCTGACTGTGAGTTTATCTCCGTTGATATTTCCCGGGAATCACTCGAAATAGCAGAAAAACGGGTGAAAGATGCCGGTCTTACGAACGTTACCCTGCACCATGCAGATATTCTGGGTGATGAATTCCCGTTTGGCATCTTCGACCACGCGGTTTTTTGCTTTGTCCTTGAACATCTCAGAAGACCTGAAGATGCAATCCGGCGTGTTATGAAGTTGGTAAAACCAGGTGGCACGGTTACCGCTATTGAAGGAGATCATGGGTCTGTCTGTTTTCATCCGGAAACTGAGAAGGCCCTTATGGCCATCCGGTGTCAGGTACTTCTTCAGGAACGAGCTGGTGGAGATGCCTGCATAGGGAGAAAACTCTATCCGCTTCTGGCATCATCCGGACTTATCGATGTCATGGTGTCACCACGGCTGGTCTATGCTGATGGAGGAAGACCTGATCTGATTATGGGGTTTACTGAGAGGACGTTTATTGCCATGATTCAGGGGATCCGAGAACCAGCAATTGCGGCAGGTCTTCTGTCAGCAGAAGACTTTGATGAGGGGATTTCTGATCTGACACGTTCTGCTCAAAAAGACGGGACATTTAGTTATACATTCTATAAGGGACGGGGAATTGTTCCCTGATAATCTATTCTTTTTGGAAAATGATTGACGCGCAATGATATTCTCCACAAATGCTTTAAGCAAAACTGTTTTCCTGTAAAAAATGATCCAAACACCATGAAAAAAGTGTATTCGTACCATTAACTTATTACCCTAATGAGTTGACCTAAAGAGACATGGATCGGATTGTAACGTTCCTTCTCTTACTGGTTTCAGCACTCCTGCTGGTACCGGGGTGTATTGCAGAAGAACAGGTAGCACCTGAAGCAACTGAAGTTGTTCCAGAAGTCGAAGTTGTTGAAGAAGTTGTCGAGGCAGTCGTTGCAGAAGTTGCAGGCGAAGTTCCGGTTGAAGAAGTAACCGAAGTCATCGCTGAGGAACTTCCGGTGTACAATGTCACCGCTGATGTGAACGTCACCGAACTGACCGTCCCAATGAACGAAGTTGTCATGATCTCCCTTGCGGAAAACCCGACCACCGGCTACACCTGGAATGTAACCCTCACTGAAGGCCTTACCCTTCTGAATGAGACCTATGTCCAGGATGAGGCAGAAGAAGGTATGGTTGGCGTTGGCGGTGTTCACGAGTGGATCATTGAGGCTATCGCAACCGGAGAACAGACCTTCTACGGTATCGAGCAGCAGGCACAGTCAGAAGAGACCGGTTCTGAATACACTCTTAAACTCATCGTAGAGTAAATTTCACATAAGTATGTCCGGGAAACCGGCATCTTTTTTATTTCTCATTCCTGCCTGTTAAGACAGATTTCACATTGGATGAACAGATTATTCTGTCTGAATCCGTTGTGAAAAAAAGGTTCAGGAATCTGATATTACAGGAGTTCCCTTTTCAATAGCTCTGATATGGAGTTCGACCAGTTCCTGCATCCGGGGAATATGGAACTGATCTGCAATATCCTGAATGGCTTCAAGCAGATGAACTGACTCTTCGAGGTAACTCAGAATGTCAGCGGCATAGATCTCGATGCCAAATTCGTCACGAAGATACTGACTGATCTGAATGTGATCTAGTCCTGATTCCCGGAGTTCGATGATTTCTTTGACAAATTTTCGTTCCGGACAGCCACAAAACGGGTTGTCCTGACATTTACATGAGAGAAAACTCTTGATGAACGTAACTATCTGCTCTCGTGTTGACCGGTCAAATGAGTCGTAGGGAACAGAGAGAAGGGCTTCAAGGGTTGCACCATGAAATGCCGCTTCGGGAAGTCGAAACCCGATTA
>CAYWHV010000021.1:15787-16796 GCA_964458045.1 uncultured Methanospirillum sp. | reverse complement strand
TAATGAGACCAAGATCAACGAGGTAAGAAATATCGTCCGGTTTTAAGTTCTGTTCAAACATCTCTCCGGTAAGTATTGGTTCAATAACTCTCCGTACACGCTCTTCCTGGAGTTTATCCACCAGCTGGTCAAGATGAGTCTCCCTTCTCTGGATAAGTATCTCTTTTGCATCCATGACAAGGGACTCCGTTATCGGATTGGAACGATTCTTCCCCTCTTCAATTTTGAAACATACCTCATATGCAAGGGCATTCACAAGCCATGGTTGACCTCGTGTCAGGTTCCAGACAGAGGCCAGGGCTTCGTCTTCAAATACCTGCCCGGTCTCTTTGGTGTGCTCACGGAGAAGAATTTCCGTCTCCTTTTCGGTGAAATTTCCAAGCCTTAAAGACTCTGCTTTTATGTTAAAAGCACTTCCACCGGTTATGACTGCCTTATCTTTATCCGAATGGATACGGTAGTCACGGACATCACGAACCCCACAGAGGATGATGGATGAAGGGAAATGCTGAGGACGAGTATCATACCCCGATCGAATCTGCCTGAGAACTGATATCAGAGTATCGCCGATAAGTGCATCGATCTCATCTATCATCAGGATGAGTGGTTTATCCAGTCTGTTAGATAATCTGGTAAAAAAGATTGCCATAGCACCAAACGGGCCATTATCAAGTATTATCTGCTCAAGTTCACCGGTTGATATAAGATTTGGAAACTGAATCTCCATTCTTTGGAGCATCCCATAGAGGATAGCCCGCATCGCTAACGTGACATCTTCCCGGGCAGCCTGGCCGGCCTCAACATTTGTATAGAGTGCATAATATCGCCCATCTTTATTGAAGTATTCAGCACAGGCAAGCAGACATGAGGTCTTCCCGCTCTGCCGGGGTGCATGCAGGACAAAATACTTCTTCTGGCTGATAAGGTTAAGTATTTCAGGAAGATTAAACCGGGTAAGAGGAGGGAGACAATAATGGTCCTGACAGTTAACCGGTCCGGCGGTATTGAA
>CAYWHV010000021.1:8820-15777 GCA_964458045.1 uncultured Methanospirillum sp. | reverse complement strand
AACCTCATCGTGTATATCTATATATTTTAATGGCAGAAAACTGCTCCCCGTGATTCCCAAGTATTATGTCGATAAAATAACTTTAGAATTCTTCATCCTTCCAACCCTCTGCATCCGGAGGTTTTTGGCTATCGATGATTGCCAGATTGCTCTTTGGGATGAAAGATCTCACAATTTATCACGGTATAATTGCCTTCCTGAAGATATCTTCTGCAAGCAATGGATGGAGGAATGGTTTTGAAGGGATGATATTTGTTCTTCCAGGCAGAAGATCCCATGGTTGATCGCGATATGCTTTCATGAAATGCGGAATACCAGTAACTTCTCCAGAATTCCGATTCTGAAATAAAAAAAAGAATTGTTTGTTAATTATACCCAGCCACGAACTTTCATTGCCTCAACAACACGCTTGACTGCAACAACATATGCTGCCTGACGCATGTTAATCTTGTATTCTTTAGAGGCGGCAAGAACTTCGTGGTATGATTTGGTCATTGCCTTGTCAAGTTTTGCATATACTTCATCAAGTGACCAGTAGTGCATGTACATATTCTGGACCATTTCATAGTACGAAACAGTCACTCCACCGGCATTACAGAGGAAATCAGGTATGACATGAACACCGTTTTTATGGAGGGTTTCATCCCCGTCAGGAGTTGTCGGCCCGTTTGCAAGTTCACAGATGACCCGTGCCTTTATGGTTGCTGCAACTTTTCCATTGATTGCTCCCTCGTCAGGTGCAGCTGCAACGATGATATCCACCGGAAGAGCAAGAACATCTTCATTGGACAGAGTCTTTAATCCCTTAAAACCGATGACAGAGCGAGTCTTGTTCTTATGGTCGGCTAATGCAGCGATGTCAAGACCGTTCTCATCATACACACCACCCTTGGAGTCAGTAACTGCCACAATCTTTGATCCAAACATTTCCTGGGCAAGGGTTGCTGCAAATGTACCTGCATTTCCAAATCCGAGGACTGCTACTTTTGCCTTGGAGAGATCAAGTTTAAGCTCTTTTGCGGCTTCACGAAGGGTATACATGCCACCTTTTGCGGTTGCATCTCCACGACCCAGTGATCCACCAACAACAATCGGCTTACCGGTGACAACACCATACTGGTTCTTTCCGCTGATAACGGAGTACTCATCCATCATCCATGCCATGATCTGACCGGTGGTGTATACATCAGGTGCCGGAACATCCATGTCTGGTCCAATGTGCTGCCAAAGTGCACGAATGTATCCACGGCTTAACCGTTCCAGTTCACCCTCGGACATCTCCTTCGGGTTACAGATGACTCCTCCTTTTCCTCCACCAAGGGGCAGACCAAGAACAGATCCTTTCCAGGTCATCCATGCGGCAAGTGCGCGAACGGTGTCTATTGTTTCATCAGGATGGAACCGGATACCACCTTTGTATGGACCAAGTGCATTATTATACTGCACACGGAAGCCCTGAAATACCCGGGTCGTGCCATTATCCATCTTGACCGGGATGGAAACCTGGATCTGTTTTTGCGGCTGCATCAGAATGTCAACAACACCCTGTTCCAGATTGAGGATCTTTGCACAATCCTGGAGTTGTTGTTGAGCCATCTCAAACGGGTTTACCTTTGACATGTTTTTCTCCCTGTTACTGTTATTTGTCATATTCTATTTTTCGATAGAACACATTTGACAAAACAGATTCAACATTCTTAAATATAAAACATATAGGAAACAGCTTTCTGATACAGGTGGACAACGGGAAAAAATCGCTTATTCAACAGGGTGATGTCAGGTATAAATATCCAGACAGAGAAATATGATGTGAAACCAGAGAGGATTAGAGGATGCCTGAATCACACCTCTTTTCTTCCCTTTTTTATCCATTTTCAACAGATTCCATAGGACTTTCATGAAAATCCAGCAGGACCAGCGGATGAGGATTTAACGTGTGATATTGCGGGTTTGACATAATGCCCAGGATATTTCCAAAGGGATCTACTACAGATGCCGTCGAGTATCCTCCACCGAAATCCCGGATTGGCTCATGTTCCTTTGCACCCATAGTCAATAATTTTTCCATGAATGCCTCCACATCGTCTGTGTGCCAGTATACGACCGCACCAGAAGGGGAAGCAGGCACATCTTTCCATTCGTACTTTTTGTCTATCAGGGCTAATTCGTGCTTTGAGGCTCCGATGTGAAATTCCACATAGTCCGGGCTTTCACGGTGTGGAAGAACACCGAGCAGTTCCATATACCATTTTTTCGCAGTAGACACGTCAGGTACAAAGTAATTGACCGCTGAAAGACCCCGAATCATTTGTGAGTTATCCATGTTAATCAGATATTTAAAGCTCATATCATTGGAGTTTCCTGATAATCACTCCGTTATTTCTTCAGAGAGTTGCATTGAGTTTGACACAGTATCTGGCCAGACAAATACCTTGTATCCTCCGATTTTGCCATAATTTGCGATCTTACGGACTGATTCGACAACTTCCTTTACACCTGTATCATCGACGAAGACCTCAATTTCACTCATGGAGATTGTATTGGTCTCGATATTGCCATGACTGTACTCAACAGATATTTCACTCTTTTCGTTCGGATTATGAACGTTATCAGTAACCATATCCGTAAATCCGGCTTTTTCAAGAGCCCCTTTAACTTCATCAAGCCGCTCTGGATGAAGCATTGCTTTGACATGCTGCATAATGCACCTTCAGATTTTTAATTTTCGGATTTACCAATCCGACAATTGCAGATTTCCGTTTCCATTCTGTTTGAAACTGTTATGTATCACAACCGAGCACCCTTTCATGCCTGTGAACCGACCTAGCGAGCATAGCAGTTTGACTGGTTTGCCATCCCGAACGATTCGAAAACCCTTTCTACCGGTTCGGTTCCGAATCAAGCCCTCTGTGCAGGTAAAGGAACGCTTTTCCTGCTTTTTCATTATGGCCACCATTCCAGTTCACTCATCAAAAGGACTCCGGATACGATCTAAGGAGTGAAAAGGATTGTTTCAATCCGTACAGACACGGTTCAAACCTGCCATGGAGAAACATTATCCGGAATCCACACCAAATAACAGTAAGGAGAGTCCAACCTCCGTTTTATTTTTTAATATTTTTCGCGGCTTTTCTTCAATCACCTCTATTATCCGATCCACCAACTCATATCACACGAACCCGGACACCTTTTGTCAGAGTGCATACCGGGGAATCGTACCAGTGCTATCGAGTCGACAGGTATCTGATTAGATGTAATCAGACAAGTAAGAAGTTACCTTCCATCGAATATAAAGTTTCGGTATAGGCATCTGATGATTATTCCTAGTGATGAATAAAAGATTGTGAATAGGGGAATATTTTTAGAATTTATGGGAGAAAAACCAATTAATTTTTTCCTTCCAACCATCAAGAAATATTCACTACAAAACCTGCACAAGAGACGACGATAATTTCCGAATATCACCAGGAAAAACTATACCAGAATTGGCGCGTAACAATGCGAAATAATTCTGGCCAAAGACACTTCTTTTCCATAAAAAAGATAAAATTATCTCATATAGATACTGAGATCTTTTAATTTATTATTTTGAGCGATATTTATGGTGAGCGGTGTCAGACTCTCAACAATACCGGCCAGCTCAAGTCCCCCCGCATCAACCGGTTGCAACTGTGAAATTTGTTGAGCCAGTGCCATCACTTTCATCTTCGCATCACTATCATCGCTGGTTACCGCAACAGTATAGTCAAGGACGCAATCCAGCATAGACCATTTTCGTGCAGCGATATTGTTAAACGCGGTTACGAGCTTGCATGATTCCGGAAGCATTTTTTTAATGGCAAGAGCAGCTGATCCCTCATCTGGAGGACAATAAAGAAAACACCCGTTCTTTCTGACCATCGGGTTTACTGGTGAGATGACAATCTTATCCTTAAAGCAATCCGGGTTAATTCCTGCAAGTGTTGACGCAACATGCTGGAAGGGTAAGGATATAACAACCATATCACCATCTTTTGCCGCTTCTTCATTGGTAGTCCCACGACAGTTCCCGTCTATCCCCCGTTCTTTCAGAGTATTTTTTATCTTATCAGCTGATTCAACAGCTTTTGCAGGATCACGTGAGCCAAGAATGATTTCATGTTTGTCTGAGACCCGAAGGGCAAGACCCTCACCAATATCACCAGTACCTCCAATAATACCAATTTTCATCAATTTCACCTAGATTAAATCAATTTCCCTTGAACCGAACAATATTCAAACCATGAGTTAGTAGTCATCCTGGTAGCCATCTGCCTGTAGACACATACAATTCATGGAAACATCACCCTTGCAGAGAACAATCTGCACCGGATGAGATGGTCCGGAGTAGAGCCGAACCAGTTATCTTTCTCTGTATACTGTATAATCTCTTTCCTTCCGTCTCTCTTAAAAGGATTATAGAAAGTATTAAATTGCATTGCAAGTTTTCAATGAAACTTCCGGACCCCAGGGGCATACACATCTAGAAATATCAGGGAGTATAACAACCAGTCATGGTTCCTAAAAAAAGAGTATCAGCCGCTCCTGTGGGTAGCATGAATCCGAAAGTCGAAGAAGCATTGAATGAACAGATAAATGCCGAGCTGTACTCTGCATACCTGTATCTTTCAATGTCTTCCTGGTTTGATTCCATAGGTCTTCGGGGTTTTGCGAACTGGGAACGGGTCCAGGCCATGGAAGAGCGGGATCATGGATTAAAGATCTTTGATTATGTTCTGGCCCGTGGTGGTCGTGCAGTCATGCAGCAGATTGATGCCCCACCAACTGAATGGAAAGATGCAAAAGATGCATTTGAGACACAGATGGCACATGAACTCAAAGTAACCAGCCTCATCAACAACCTGGTGGATCTGTCCATTACAGAGAAAGAACACGCTACAGTGAATTTTTTACAGTGGTTTGTGAATGAACAGGTTGAAGAAGAAGAAAATGCCCGGACGATTCTGGATCAACTGAAGATGATCAGCCAGGAGAAGGGTGTCGGCCTTCTTTACATGCTGGATAAGGAGCTGGGAACCAGAACATACACGGCTCCAGGCACTTCATCATCCTGAAAAATTTTAATTTTTGACTCCTGATTCAGGCTACCTCAATACTGGCGCTTGGATCAAACGGATTTGTTCTGACTGCCAAAGAATAGAGATAGGGATAATTCCGATTCAGATATCCCATATAATTCACCCACTCAGAGCTCAGTGCCTGGTATACCCTGCTGATATCTCCCGCAAGGTGGGCCTGATCAGAAGAGGAAAGACGGGCAATATCCTCACGATGGCCAAGCTCAGCGGTAAGATGAAACGCTGACTGAAGTAATGCAGTAAAACTCTGATGCTCAAGCATGACCGGGTTTTCCATAAGTCTTAAAAGAAAATTCCTTTTTTCCTGTAAAAAGGTATGAATCTCCACAAAATCGATCTTTTCATGATCTACCTGAAACCGGTGATCGGCAATCACCTTTTGCATCGCTCTCTCATCCGGACGTTCCTTTCCCCGAAGAACAAATGAAGAACCAAAGGCAGCTGAGTCAGGATCCTTCGGGATGATCCGTTTTAATAATTCATTTCCCACTTCAGTAAAAAAAATACCGATAACCATATTTAGTTTTTCAAGACGGGCATTTCTTGCGCGACGTGAAAGAAGCTCATTAATCACAAGAGTAACAAGCAGGACATTGATAAACAGAAACCCAAACGAGTTGAAAATATACTCAATTGTTCCGGGAAGGTTGTCAATCACGGTAAGTTTTGTGAGATACACAATAACAGAACAACTCACCAGAAGAATTCCAAGTCGTGCCTGCCAGGGTAATGTAGCCATACCTATCTGTTTTGTTTTGATTGCAATACTACTTTCACAGGAATAATAGGATGAGCCATCAATAAGTACTCATGCCCCGTGAATTATCTGAACGTGATATCCGTCTGCTGGAGGTTCTTGCTCCCGAATTTTCCGGGGAACTCTGCAAGGGATCAGGAAATCCCTATCGATCCCTGCTGCCCCCCGTTGCAAATCATTATGCAACAAGTGCAGAGGACTTCAAGAGACGAATTGATCGGCTGAATGCAGATGATCTCAAATATTTAATCGATCTCGTCATGTCAGGAGAAGAGAGCCTGCATTGTATCTCTCCGGAATATTATACAGCCCTGGACCAGCGGATATCAGAAATACTTGGTGAAGGTATTGCACACAAGGTACGTGGATTTTACGCAATGATCTGTGAATAGTGCAATCCACTAGGGCAATATAGAAGATCATCAGAATTCTATATATGAAACTATACCGGTTTTTTTTCCTATGCCTCACCCTGCTCCTCATCTTTGCCATCGGCTTTGTGCAGGGATATATCATTACCATTGATACACCGAAATCCGTTGTAAAGGGAAGTCCGCTCTTGGTAACCGGAACAACATCATTTCCACTGGACTCATATTTTGACCTGGTTCTGTTCTATTCAAAATATACAGCAGGAGAGGTTGCACGAACGCGGGTAATCGTCGATGAGACACAGACGTTCCGCATTGACTTTGACACGCGGCATCTTGAGCGAGGCCAATACAAAGTTGAAGTCCATAATGTCGTATCTGATAATGAGCAATTTGTCGAGAGTCAACTGGGCTCATCGTCCATTGTCAGGCGAATTGTTCAGATAATAGATCGATCTGACGAGATTACCATCACATCCCCACGCACACAACCACAGGAGCAGGCATTGACGATAACCGGAAGGATGAAAGGAATCGGTGACGGTGTTCTCACTATCCGCGTATTCGGACCTGATGACTATACTTACGGACCTGAACAGGTTATCACCAAAAAGGGATTCGCTGATAACTCAGGAGATTTTTCAACCACAATCCCGGTGTCTTCCCCTGGGGAGTACCAGGCAAGTATCTCAGATAAGAACGGCTATATCGG
>CAYWHV010000021.1:0-8720 GCA_964458045.1 uncultured Methanospirillum sp. | reverse complement strand
ACACCGGTTATTCCTTCTCCAACAAAAACACAGGCATCTTCAGGATTTCTTGCAGGGTTTTTTGGAGTTGTTTGTTTTATCCTGATCGCTGGAAAGAAAAGATGATTATGAGAGAATTTCGATAGTGTCAATATTTCCCACACTATCATTTCCTGGAAACTCCGGATCGATATGCATGAGTGGCCAAACCGGTGTGGCCCAGTCCGGAGCAAAGAGTCCGACAAGATACTTTGGCAGGTCAGAACCATCCAACTGGTCAGCAATCAGATAATCTGATGAGCCTGATATCTTGTCCCAGGGAATTTCCACCGCATACCCATCCTCTCCACTGATTTTAATCTTTGCACCAGGCACAGGTGAGATCTCCTGTGATGATAAGAGATCAGGAATGGTTATGCCACTAAATACCCCCGTTTCAGTTGCTTTTTCACCGGGGTACTGAAGTGCCAGATCTTTCCACGACTCCTTTGAAACCTTCTTGTCACCACCGGAAGATTTCACAAGGAGCGTCCAGTCTTCAGTTGTTGAGATGTCAATTGAGGTGATTTTATTAACACCATCCCCAGACAGACCTGATGATATATGCAGGTATGGACCGGTCTGATCTGCGATGATCAGATATCCGTCATTTTTTCCAAGTTTCTGATACGCAATATCCGAAGTCGTATCTCCGGTTATGTGAACAATATCACCAGGCCCCAGCGTCTTATCAGCATCTGCAAGTGCCAGCACTCTCCAAAGAGGGGCACCTTTCAAGTCCTGACCTTCAATCTGCACAGAGACTCCCTTCTTCTCGATGATATCCTGCACATCGGCAGGGCTGACTGATATTTCACCATCAGGACCGGTCAGAGTGATACTCCATCCTGCCGTATCTTCAGCAATAACTCCGGTTATCAGAACACAGAGTATGAATCCCAGGAATGCCATTCGGACATGCATGAGATGATATTGGACAAGGTGAGAATATACACATTTCGCTACCAGAAACAGAAAAAAGATTATTATGATTATCTTCTGCGGTAATAATCCAGTATTAAGCCTGCGATAATTACCAGAACTGCCCCAATAAGAATTCCCATGGCAATGTCCGGCAGAACCGGAGATGATGATGCAATTTCTTCTCCCCACTGAGTCGGAAGAGTGGTTGGAGCGGGGGCCATCTCCATCATCCGATCCACAGAATATGAGGCAGTATTAACCTCCATTTTCAAGGCGCTGCCTACCTCATTTTCAAGATCATACAAAGGTGCGGCTTTTTCCTGGAATTGATAAAGAGTGAATGAGGTTAGAAGTGCCGCCAGTGCCAGAGGAATTGATAGAAGTGTGGCACATCTGGTAAGAACTGCCTTCAGGTCAAATGATTTGGGTGATACGATGAGAACCTGATCGATGAGCCGGTACACCTTCATCTCCCGGCCCTTTACACTATATCTGGTTCTGCTTACCTCGATAAGACCAGCAGAAGCAAGATTTTCAAGATGATACATGACCGTTGAGACAGGAGTCACAAGCTCCTCTGACAGCATCATCGCAGTGACTTCTCTCCCGGCCATTGAGGAGAGGATCTTCCCGGCGGTTTCACTTGCTATGGCCTTTCCAATAAGCCGGGTCTGTTCATCATCCGGTGAGAGCAGTCTGACCTTCTGCGAATCTGAAGAGTCAGAATCTGAATTTTCAGACATGAAGTGCTGATTTTAGAAACGCCTCTCCAGCAGCAAGAGCATCATCAATTTTGGATACATCAGGTCCGCCACCTTGTGCAAGAGCTGGTTTTCCTCCACCTTTTCCACCCAGGACAGCACATACTGCTGCAATAACATCGCCTGCTTTTATCCCCTTCTGACCTGATGAGACGACAACCCGTGCCGTCTCTCCTCCGGCAATGAGTATTGCAACCCCGCCGGTGTCAGATATCCCGGTTGCAACCTTGACAAGTTCAGGGTTTGGAAGATCCAGGCGTTTTGTGAGAACAGATACACCGTTATAATCAACCGTCTCAAGATTTCGGAGTTCCATATCGCTGATTCTGGCTGAAAGTCGTTCAATCTCCTTTCTCTGCTCCTTCCACTCATCAAAGAACCGTTTTGAGGTTGCAGGAAGTGCCTCAACTTGGACAGAAAATGCTTCTGAAGACCGGTTCAGAAGATCTTCCTGGTGATGCTTATGCTGGATTGCAGCGATACCAGCGGCGAACTCCAGTCTCTCCACACCGTCCTGCACATGCTCGACCCGGATGATGGAAATGGTTCCGACATCTCCGGTATGGGCACAATGAGTTCCGGCACAGGCTTCAATGTCACCGGCTACTTTGACCACACGAATCCGTGATCCGGGCGGGACACCTCCCTGGTACAGGCAGAACCCGTACTTCTGCTCTGCATCAGTACGGTCTTCCCAGGCGATGGAGGTGGAACTGTTCGCCATAACGAGGCGATTTGCAACTACCTCGATCTTCCTGAGTTCTTCAGGGGTTATATGCTTGTAATGCCGGATATCAATCCGTGAACTGTATTCACCCTTCTGGGCTCCAGCTTGATGAATATGGGCACCGAGAACTTCTTTTGCCGCATGCAGGAGAATGTGGGTTGCAGTGTGATGCCTCATCAGGGAGAGTCTGCGATCTTCATCCAGTATGCCTCGGATCATATCCCCTTTTCTGACATTGCCGCCGTCGATACGGTGGAGAATTGCTTCTCCAAGCTTGATGGTGTCACAGACCCTGATTGTCAGACCATCAGGTGTCAGGAACAGACCGGTATCACCAGGCTGCCCTCCTCCTTCCGGATAAAAGAGGGTCTGATCAAGGACGACATACTGACCATCAAATATCTCCAGAGCTCGTGCTTCAAACTCCATCGATCCCGGACGGTCGTAAAATAATTTTTTGGTCTCCGGAAGATGGGCCAGACGGTCAAGGTAGTCAAAGAGCGGATTCTTCTCCTGGACCTGCTCTGACTCAGAGTGCATATTTGCAATACGTGAGTAAAAGTCATCAGGAAGATCAACAACTGCTCCCTGTGCTGTTGCGAGATCCTTTACCATGTCAGGAGGAATGCCATGGGAATCATAGAGGGTGACGATCTCGTCGAGCGGGATCTTTTCACACTTCTTCTTATATGTCTGGGCCAGACGCTCAACCGTTCTGGCACCCCGATCCATGGTTGTCCGGTACTTGTCAACCTCACGGTCAACAATCTCCATAACCACATCAGGATCCTGCTCGTACTTTGAAATACCGATGATCTTCATCTGACGCTCAATCAGGTCTCCCAGTTTATCGTCAGGCAGATTCAGTTCCCGCATCATCCGGAGTGTTCTCCGAAGCACCAGTCTTGCCAGGTACCCATCCTTGGCATTCGAAGGAACGATACAATCTCCAAGCATGTAGGAGAGACACCGGGTATGATCCACAATGGCATAGACGCTCTCTACCGGTGCAATCATCTTTTCCAGTTTATCGGTCGGGATACCAATTTTTTCTGCGACCTTCTGCCTGAGTTCATAAATCCGCTGGCCGGATATATCCATAAGACCGGCGAATTTCGCATTTTCTCCCAGGATATGTATGAAGTCCGGATCATGGAGCCGGTGACCAAACCCTGCTTCCTGCATCACATGACTGACCATCTCGGGAAAAACTGCGTCGTAAATGGTGGGTGATCCCTGTGATGCCCAGACAAACCGTTCAAGTCCATACCCGGTATCAACGATCCGAAGTGTCATCGGGTAATAGGGTGTTCCTTCAAGTTCAATGGGTGGCTTTTCAGTCTTCTGCTTACCAAGACTCATGAACACAAGGGTTGCAACCTCAAGCCCGCCTATCAGAACCTCCACACTCGGACCTGCATTTCCTCCTCCAATCCACGGGTGTTCCTTATAGGTAACCATGTCCTTATTTGCACCAAGCGATGTCAGGAGCTGATCACAAAGCTCAACCGTGCGATCTTTCCAGTAGATCTCCTTCTCATCAGAGTTGAATGCGTGATGAGCCATCATCTCAAAACAGGTCAGGTGGCGACCGGAACGGCCGACAGAGTCCAGGTCATTGAGACGGATGCAGGGCTGGGAGACCGTGAGAGGGTTTGCCGGGGGAGGAACTACGCCGCTTGTAACATATGGCTGAAAATCCGCAATCGACGCAATTGTCAGGTAGATATCATCACGCCATCGTGCCGCCACCGGATAGCGGTCAATCCGGGTATGTCCCTGCTTCTCAAAAAAGGAGAGATAGGCTTCCCGCATCTCATCAACAGTTTTAGCTCTGAAGATAGGATTGCCAATAAACTGGTACGGTTCGCAGGGAGCATCCCCACATACCGTCCGATCAGGATCACGAGTCCAGAATGCTTTTCCACACGAGGTACAAATGTTGCGTGTCAGACCTTCGGACTTAAAATATTCGAGTTGATATTCATCTTCCATCATGAGGATTGCCTGCGATGCCTTAGATATCCGTTTGTATTCTATATGGGATAATTCCCTGTTCTTTCAGATCCTGATAATACCAGAGATCAATCAGTTCATACCTGCCGATTGCCCGTGCAATACACACTGCAAGCACATGGGCGCAGATATTTCCCCGGTGAAGAAAATCTTCACATGAACAATATTTTCCCTCAACGACATATTCTCCGGTCTCTCCGACCACTACAAAGAAATCACGGTACCGTTTGACCCGGTCGTCGTCCACGATCTCAAGGGCTTTTTCTCCCCGATGCCGATAATAACCGGATATTCGCTTTCGCATCCGCTCATCAAGGATGTTCGTTTCATGCAGAATGTCTATGGGACTGGTCATGAAAGAGAGAGCAGCACCGGCATGTCTTCGATGTACTCCCATCCGTTCTTTTCAGCAAGAACGCGCATTGCAGGAGATTCCAGAGCATAATGAGTAGACTCCAGAAGAGGAAGAGGAGATGAACGGTACACCGAATGCCGAAGCTCAGCTGAAAGATATGCATCAGCCCCAAGAGACTTCGCTTCCCTGATAAGGGCACTATCAAACCCTGAGCCTGCAGCGATGGCAAGTCTTTGAATCTTCTGCACCTCTCCCCAGATCCGTAAGGGAGCCTGTAACATCCTGACCATCTCTTCTGTTGTTCGTGAACAGGAGCCCACAAGACCGAGTGACATATTCTCCCGCTCAGTCAGTCCCAGGAGATCTGCCAGAATATCATTCACCCCTCCCGGAGCATGATCCCAGTTCGTGTGCATCACATAGACATTCATCTCCGAACGAAGTATCATTGAAAATAGCCTGGCATCATCCCCTCCAATGGAAGTCAGAGGAGTCCAGATAGGTGTATGATGAGCAATCAGCAGATCAGTCTTGTTCTCAATTGCTTTTCTGACAACAGCAGGAGTTACATCAAGACAGGTACTAATCTTTGCAATCCGTTCCTTTCCTTCAATTATCAGCCCGATTCTTCCGGAATCAAAAGATTCTGCCAGCTCAGGTGGTGCAAGACCTGCAAGAAGATCAAGGATCTCTTGTCGTGACTGCACAAAATCAGAGTAAGAATCGTGTGTCATGTAATGAGATTGCAGAGCAGGGTAAAAATAATTATGAATTCAGATTTTTGATGACTGAATTATTCTAAGTTCATCTTCGCCTTCTTCGATATTGCCCTGACAAATAAACACCGATGCACGAATCAGTCTGGCCATATGGATATCATCCGAACCAGGTTCACCTTCAGAAATGATCCTTGAAACAAGCTCCAGAACCTCATCATCCGCGGCTGTCTGCATCAGAGCATAGGCATGGGCAACATGGGGTCCGCAACGACCGGGTTTGAATGAACGAACCTTTCTGTCAGGACCAAACCATTCTTTATGATACGAAATACGCCACCCGATTACATTCAGAAGTTGTCCAGCCTGATCAAAGACCATCCATTCAGGAGGGGCATGTGACACAATCTCCTGAAGAAGCCGGACAGCCTCATCGATATCCCCATCCTGTTTTGATACCTCATAAAGAGCCTTTTTGAAGATCTGGTGGACAGGAGAAGGATGGGTACAGCAGAGAGGTGGTGCTATCCTCCCTGCGATCATATACCAGACATCAGGAACATAATCCGGAACTGACATTCTTACTTCTTTTCAACCTTCTCTTCTTTCATTACATATTTGGCTACCATAAAGACAACCAGCGCAATGATAACAAAATTGATACATTCAGCTGCAAAAGGACCGATACCTAGCTGTACCGGGCCAATAGCCAGAACCGCCTCTTTCCAGTTACCAGAGGGTATTATCACGCTTACACAGGGCATGATCAGGTTATCAACAAATGATTTTACAAGAGCAGTGGCCGCGACACCCATGATAAATGCTATCGCAAGGGCAACCACTTTATACTCTTTTAAAAATTCAAGAAATTCAGAAATAAATGTCATTTGTATCAGAGATACATCCACCGGTAAACAAAAAGAACCTTTGCATGAACAGATATATCATGCAGAAGGCTGTTGCTGCGTTGCACAATGAATCGTTCCAAATCCTTCTACCATGGCTCGCGCTGGTATCCCTATCACTTCCCGGTCAGGAAAGAGAGGCCGTAATATATCAAGAGCCTGGCTGTCATGTTCATCATCAAAGACCGGGACCAGCACCACCTCATTTCCAATATAAAAATTAAGATAACTTGCCGGATACCGGTTCGAATCATCCTGCACCGGATGGGGCATCGGTATTGGAATGATGGTCAGAGGATTATTGTCCTGGTCAGTTTCTTTTAACAGGATATGGAAATTTTCCTGCAGGGGGAGGTAATTTTCATCCTCCTGATTCTCTTCAATGGCACATACTATCGTGGTTGGATTCACAAACCGTGCAATATCATCAACATGCCCGTCGGTATCGTCTCCCGCAATACCCCCTTGTAACCATATAATCTTTTTTGCACAAAGATACGTGTGAAGATAGGACTCAATCTCATCCTGGGTGAGATGGGGATTTCGATTCGGATTCAGGAGACATTGCCGCGTAGTAAGAACGCATCCCCGCCCATTACAATCAATAGAGCCACCTTCAAGCACGATACCAGGCCTGAAAATTTTCATGTCAAGAGTCTGAAACAACTCATGAGTTTTTGCTCCATCCAAAAGGAGTTCATCATACTTGTTTCCCCATGCATTAAAGTCCCAGAACACTGCTGATACATCATGGAGGGCGCGATTCACAACACATGTCGGCCCAAAATCCCGTATCCAGACATCGGAAAAGGGAACAGAGTGAAACCTGATATGTGAACTGTCCACACCCCGATAAGAGAGCAGATGTAGGATCTTATCCTGGTATGAGGGATCAGCGATGAGCAGTTCAACCCGCTCTGATCTTAGCGAAGACAGGATAGTCAGATACGTCTCTTCTACTGCCTCAAGGTGGGGAAATGTCAGGTCATTATGCGGCCATGCCAGCCAAACAGCATCATGATGTTCCCATTCGGCCGGCATATGATATCCCTGGTTCGCGGGAGTCACTGATTCAGTACTTGTTATGGGTTTTTCCAAAGCGGTAAGAGAATTATACGTATCTGGCCTTCTGTTTCTAAAAAAGCCCCACCCTTCCCGAATAGAGGACCCTAGTGAGAGATCTACTTCTGCAAGAATTATCTCCTCGTCTGCATCAGCCTTCACGATGGTCTTCCCAAAGGCATCACAGATAAAAGAGCCTCCAAAAAAGAAGAGTTCATCTTCCCATCCACACCGGTTCACTGCTGCTACTGGAATACTGTTCGCTATTGCGTGTGAGCGCTGAATCACTTCCCAGGCTTCCTGCCAGTCTCCTTCAGCCGGGATCTCACCCCTGATATGACCGATTGCAGTCGGATAAAATATAATGTCAGCACCTTGCAATGCAACTGACCGGGCTGCTTCAGGAAACCACTGATCAAAGCAGATAAGAACCGCGATAGTTCCATATTTTGTTTTAAAAATCCCATACTCATTACCAGGGTAAAAATATCCCTTCTCATAAAAGAGCGGATCCTGAGGGATGTGAATCTTGTGATACGGTGGAAAAATTGAGCCATCAGCATCAATCACCGCTGCACTGTTATAGATACGATTATCTGAGCCCTTTTCACAAAACGGAACAATCAAAACAGATCCCAGCTCTGATGCCAGATTCCTGAACCGGTGAATCATGGGCCCGTTACAGTTATCAGTAAAGGAGGAACTATCAAGCCCGATATGTTGTGGGAAATACGGTGTTGAGAATAATTCAGGAAGACAGATTATACGTGCACCATCCTCTGCAGCCTGCCTGATGTTTTCTTCAGCCCGGGTGATATTCCATTCTTTATCAGGACTGACAGATAGTTGAATAAGACCAATTGTGCACATCATTGTTCGTATTATTTTCTTTTTATAAAACTAAAAGACCTGATCCTCAAGTCAGGTTTTATGATCATGCTGGTGATGCAGATCAGGTTTATGCGGATGATCATGCGTTATCTCCTTGTGTGCATGGAGATGGCTGTGTTCATCGGAAGAAGAGACCGGTGGAGCGCTCGAATCATGGAGATGATCATGGTGAAGATCCTGATGCGAGTGCCGATGATTGTGAACCAGCGGGGGGTGATAATGCTGATGTGAATGTCGCTCACTTATCAGGAGATATACCCCGATCACCATGACCAAAAATGCCAGGAAAAAGACCTCATGGAATGGTTCTCTGAACAGAAAGAAGGAGAATAAAACTCCAAAAAA
>CAYWHV010000020.1:0-16849 GCA_964458045.1 uncultured Methanospirillum sp. | reverse complement strand
GGTGGCAGGAGTACAAGCCCGTCCGGGTATGGTGCAAACCATGTCTGATTTTTCAGATAATCTGATGTGTAGGTGAGGAGCCAGGTCTGCAGGATCATCCTGACCGCAGATAACGGAAGCTTTCCCTCCCGGTATGCTTCTATCCGGTCAAGGAAGAACGCCTTCTCATCAGGATTCAGGTTATCACTGATATATCCAAACGAGTGAAGTAACACATTGATATGTGAGGTATACCGGGGAGGAAGCCGGGTTGCTGCGAGGAGGGCGCGGCGGTATTCTTCCATGACCGCACCAGGTATTTTCCGGTCAGCGTTTCCAACAATCCTCCCAAGTTCCTTGAGCCTGCTCTGGCTGTATGCCATGAGAAGAAGTTTATTTTCCGAGTGAAACCTGGCAAGAGCGGCAATTGTCCCGGCAGACAGGACCTCCCGGAGATCTGCCAGCATGAATATTCTGGTCAGGAAATGATCGCGGATTCTCTGGTTTCGTATCCGCCCCTCATCTTCTATCGGATAATCAGGAAATGCCTCAAGAATTCTTCCCCCAAAAAATCCCGGTCCCTTTTCGATGGCGGCTGATTTTCCAACTGAAGGGTAGATGTTCACGTTGGAAATTCCTGATGTTGGTGATTTGTTTTTCAGGATAAACCCGTCAACCGGGGGGAGGCCCCGGATAAAAGACTGGGTAAACGTATCCATCTGGTCAGTCAGATCTTCATTGGTGGTGGGCTGGATAAGCCGGTCACCTGCCTTTGTCCTGACTATCCTGATACTGCTCCGGGGAATGCCAAGTCCTATCTCAACCTCCGGACAGACCGAGATGAAGGTGACATATGGTTTCATCGCAGCAACTTCAGAACTTGAGATCATATCCCCGTTGTACCGGACCGGATCATGCTCGATACACCGGCTGACAACAACCGTGGGCTTTTGAAAGGTCCTTTTTTTCTGCATACCGTAAAGATAGATACCCTTCACACAGGTATATAGGATACGGATACAAATTGATCTGAAACCGGGTACGAACATCCCCGGAGAAGAGGATCAACCGATATGTGTATTGCAATTCCTGCTGAAATTCTTGAGATTCGTGATGACAATACCGCCCTTGTAGACTTTGGAAGCCTGAAACAGGATATCCGCATTGACCTTGTGGACGTTCAGGTTGGAGAATTTGTTCTTGTTCATGTGGGATTTGCCATCCAGAAGGTGAACCGGGATGAAGCTCTTGAAACCAGGGAACTCTTCAGGCAGTGTTATGCAGCCATGGAAGAGACTGCGTAAAACCCCGTTTTTAAAAGGTTCAGATTGCTGAACCGGTCAGCATCGGAAATGCCTGTGAGATTCCGTTGATGATAAACTGAACTGCGATAGCCATTAGTATTATGCCCATCAGACGGTTGACAACCCGGTATTCACGCTGACCGACCCGTTTGGTTATCTGGTCTGAGGATATAAGCACAATATAGGTGATGATGATGGTCGCAATCACGGAGCCCAGGATGATCCCAAGTTCTATTGGTTCAGACATTATCGGGGCATCCTGAGAGAGAACAATAACGGTTGTTATCGTTCCCGGTCCTGATATCATCGGGAATGCAAGGGGCATTGATGAGATGTCCTCGGCATCAATACTCTCATATTTCTCCGTTGCTGTAACCTTGGCCCGTGAGGTTCGTGCATACACCATCTCCATACCGATACCAAAGAGCAGGACGCCGCCGGCGACGGTAAAGGCACTAATGGTAATCCCAAAGAGTGAAAGCAGAAAAGAGCCGAACAGGGTGAAAAATATCAGCACCGCTCCAGCAATACGGCACCCGTAGGCTGCAACCCGGCGTTTGTCTTTGGAATCCATAAACTCGGTGATGGAGTTGTACACCAGCAGGGCACCAAGGGGATTTACTACAATGAGGATAGATGAAAGGGCGAAAAGGGAAAAACTGATGAGATCAGGAGCCATGGTACGTGTTTGGATGTATTAGTAATATACAATCCCGTTTTCCAGGGCACTGATGTTCTCATACCTTTCAGTTGACAGATTGGTGCTGATCACGACCTCCGGAATCTCACATCCGAAACTGTGGGCCGGGAACCAGTACAGTCCGTCGCCATAAACCGGCTGAACATCATACACCTTCAGGTCTGCTGCCGTATAGTTCATGGAGAGTACGCTTACGTTGGAGAAGGCAAGTTTTTGCAGGAGCCTGGATTTGATATCATTTTCCCCAAACATAAATGCAAGAACCCTGAATGCATCTTCCAACTCGTATTCTGTGTGAACGTCGGCATACCCGGGCATCAATGATATCGAGACCGATTCAATCCGGAGATACCCTTCTGAATCAGTGGTGGCGGCGTATGACTGGGACACCAGGATCAGGAAGCACCCGATCAGCATCACCAGACCGATCTTCATTCTTAAGAGGTTAGCAATAGCTGTTTAAATTCTTTTGTCAGAAAGAAAAGAAACGGTGATTATTTTCTGGAAATCAGGATAATTTCAATGGCTGAAACATGGGTTTTTCCACTTTCTGTATCGACGACTTCAGTGGAAGTGAGGATGGATTTTTTTTCCACATCCAGCAAAAACCTGTTCAGCGCTATCTCAGTGGTGTCCACGGCTCGTGAAATGGCTTTTCCTCGTGCCTTTACGATTACTTCCGATGCTCCGTTGTTAAATTGTGTGACAACCGCCAGAACATAGTTCATGACCGGTTTGTTCCCCACAAATACGGTATTGTCGTCCTCCATGCTGACCATAGGTATTACAGGTACCCGCGATCACAGATCAGTTCTGCGTTCAGGACTGAGGCTCCGGCAGCACCCCTGATGGTATTGTGTCCCATAGCAATGTACCGGATGCCTGGCCTGAGTCTGCCGACAGAGACGGTCATCCCTCTTCCTTTCATCCGGTCAAGCCGTGGCTGGGGACGATCCTGCTGGGTCATGAATTCAACAGACTTCTCTGGTAGCGTGGGAAGATCCGTGAGTGGACATTTCCAGTTCTGGAATGCTTTTGCAACCGCTTCCACCGGTTCCTTGATGTCAAGCCATATGGCCATGGTATGTCCGTCAATAACCGGGACACGGTTACAGCTGGCACTGACCGAGAATGGAGCATTGACGATCTCACTCCCGTCAAATTTCCCCATGATCTTCAGGGTTTCGCGCTCCATCTTCTCTTCCTCTCCCCCGATATAGGGGACGACATTGTCAAAGATGGACATTCCGGGGATGCCTTCAAACCCTGCTCCGGAGATCGCCTGCATGGTTGCAACCCGAAGGTCGGTGAAATGGAAATTCCGGATTGGCGCCAGGGAGACGGTGAGCATGATGGTTGAACAGTTCGGATTTGTCACAATGAATCCGTCAGTTCCTGCGTCGCGCTGTAATTCAATCATCCGCAGATGATCTGCATTCACTTCCGGGACGACAAGGGGGATATCTGGCATCATCCGGTGGGAACTTGCATTACTGCAGACACCAATACCGGCTTTTGCACAATCTGTCTCAATTTTCGTTGCAAGATCTGCCGGCAGTGCTGAAAATACAATGTCGACATTTTTCAGGCAGTCTGCCCTGGTATCAGTGACCGTGATATCTCCGACCGTTTCCGGAAGCGGCAGATCAAGTCGCCAGTTTACTGCATCGCGATACTTTTTTCCTGCACTCCGCTCAGAGGCGGTCAGAACCGTAAGGTCAAAATACGGGTGATCAGCCAGGAGCTGGACAAAACGCTGGCCCACAGCGCCGGTAGCGCCGAGGACTCCAACACTAACCATACCTCGTATGTATATCTGAACCAGTAATTATAGTGCACTACATTGGATTTTAGAATAATCACAGTGTAAAAAACGCTATTCTAACGCCCGGTTGTCAAACGCAGTTCACGCTGTTTGTCTAACAAGCAGACAAATCCTGAATTACTGACAGAATTTTTTAAAAAGGATGGATTTTATTCCATGGTGATTGCTTCTGCAGGACACACATCCACACAGGAACCACAGTCGACACAGAGGTCATTGTTCACTACTGCCTTGTCGTTCTCCATGGTAATGGCGGCAGCCGGACACTCATCAACACAGGTCTCACACCCGGTACATTTATCTTTATCAATAATTGCGGTCATTGATATCTCCTCAAAAACTTGGTGAAATACTTAAAAATAGGTTTCGAAGAGGTCATGAAAGGTTTAAGACGTCTTTCATGCCATAAATCCCTGGCTTCTTTCCAAATACCCAGCGGGTTGCCCGGACTGCGCCTTCAGCAAACACGGACCGGTCATATGCCCGGTGAGAGAGGGTGACGGTCTCGAAATTGCTTGCAAACATGACGGCATGGTCTCCGACAATGTCTCCTCCACGGATAACATGGACACCGATCTCCGAGCTGCGTTCAGTCATCCCTTCGCGCCCGTATACTTCCTCACGTGGGCCAATCTCTTCCTGAAGGATCTGCAGGATGGTTCGTGCCGTTCCGCTTGGCGCATCCTTTTTGTACCGGTGATGTGCCTCGGTCACTTCAACATCATAGTCTGAGAGTTTTCTGGCAGCGTCCCTGATAAGGGTCCAGAGAATATTCATCCCGATGGAGTAGTTGGTTGAAATGACTGCAGGAACGTTTCCCTCTGCAATCGCATCATCAATTCCTTTCCGCTGTTCTTTTGTAAGGCCGGTAGTTCCGAGAATTATTGCACATCCGGCACGGGCTGCAACCGGAACATTTTGTGCTGCTGCCGGAGCGATGGTAAAGTCAATGACCACATCAGGTTTTACGGATGAGAGAAAGTCAGCAAACTTGTCTGAAGTAACCACGGGAGCTCCGAAAAATGTTCCCTCTTTAATATCAACACCGCCGACGAGCTGCATATCCTGCTCTTTGGATATGATACCCCCGATGATGGTTCCCATGCGGCCAAATGCGCCACAAATTACAACTTTAATCATAACTGGACAGAACCTCTTTGAGTCTTCCTGTTGTCTGCTCTGAAGCCTCGTCAAGGGGCAGGCGCAGCGGTCCTGCTGCCATTCCCATAAGTTCAGATGCCTTCTTCACCGGTATCGGATTTGATTCAAAAAACATGGCCCGGAAGAGGGGTGAATACCTGTAATGGATATCCCGTGCAGTCTCGTAGTCTCCCTTCTGCGTTGCATCATACATCTCAATCAGGGGACGGGGATAGATGTTAGCCGCGACAGATATGACTCCCTTTCCACCAAGAGAGAGGATTGGGAGGGTCAGGTTGTCATCGCCGGAAATAACCGAGAAGTCTTCGTCTCTGGTCAGTTCGATAATGGTTGATATCTGACCGAGGTCTCCGGATGCCTCCTTGACTCCTACAATATTGGGGTGCTTTGCAAGCTCAGCAACGACATCGGGAGTAACATTCTGCCCGGTTCTTCCCGGGACATTATAGACAACCACCGGGATGTCAAGGTCAGCAATGGCGGTATAATGCTTGATAAGACCTGACCGGTTTGGTTTATTGTAATACGGGCTGATGACCAGGACACCATCGGCTCCGACATCTTTTGCAGCTCTTGTAAACCGGAGTGCTTCAGAGGTGTTGTTGGATCCGGTACCTGCCAGAATGGGAACCTTGCCGCCAGCCTCATCAATCGTGACCTCGATGACCTGCTCATGCTCGGCAAAAGAAAGAGTTGCAGATTCACCGGTTGAACCACAGGGAACAACGCCATGAACCCCTGCGGCAACGAGGTGCGCTATGTTGGAACGAAGACCTTCAAGGTCCAGATTCTTTCCTTGGTTTCTTTGAAAAGGAGTAATCAATGCGGGGAAAACACCCTCAAACATAAGGGTTATTTTTTGAATTTCCCAGTATTTATCTTTCTTGTGATGTATCCGGCGACCCTGTTTCTGACCCGCTTGCTCGGGACATTGGTTGCGCTTGAAACTGCTTTCTTATTCTCATCAAAGCTGTTTGTAAACTTCTCTTCGTGGAACTCCAGGAGTTCAGTCCCGATTTTTTTGATATAAGTCGGTTTAATTCCCATGATATATCTCTCTCAGTGAGTTGCATCAATAATGCGCTGTGATATCTTAATAAGATTTGTTGCAACCGATCCTGGTTTCTCACCAAACAATCGTGCCTGTGCCGGGGTCTTTTTGTCTGTTTCTATGAACAGCACATCAGGAACACCAGAATCCTGCTCACTACAGAATGCGACTGCCCAGTCCATGGTGGAGACTCCGGGTGGAATCTTCCCTGCTGTGCAGGTGCAGGTCTCGAGCAGCATATCCTCAGTAATTCTCTTCAGTTTCTCTGAATACCTGATACTGCAGGCGCTTCGGATCTCAGGAGAGAACCGGATTGCAGTCAGGATTCCTGATACCATAACTGATGGGTGCTCAAACTTAATAGAGGGGGAGGCTCCCTCTGGTCCATCCTGAAAGAGAAGGCAGGACCCTGCATCATCCGGTGTCCGGGCACCGGGAAGGGCATACACAAGTTCCATCCCGTCTTCTGGCATGAGTTCCGGTGCGACCTCACGGGATATCCGGTCGGCGGCCTCCAGGAGTTCCCTGCTGATTTTTTCTTTCAATGCTTCATTCATGGGTTTTTCCCTGTTCCTGGTGGCGAAGACATGCGATCCCACAACCCTTAACCGGGGGAATGACGGAAAGTACTGGAGTTATGAAACGATGGATGCTTGATGCCATAGTCGGAGTTGGAAGCCTCATAGTTTTTCTTGCACTCATTCTTCTGCTCCCGGCAGTCCTTCCTGGTGAAATGGGATATCTAGGTGCCCTGCTCCTCTTTGTGTTCACTATCAGCGCGGGTGGGTATGCGATCAGGGGCGTCTCCGCCTGATTGCCCTTCTGTTTTTTCGCCCTGGTTTTTCTCTGCCGGTACCGGTGAAGGCCCGCCCGGTGGTTTCCCTTTCCTGCTCAGGTCACGTTTCTTCTGTTTGTAATAGGTAAGGGGATGGGTGACTTTCTTGCACAGGCTGTCCGGGTGCACACAAATCCCGTGCGTCTTCATGGTTGAGCACAGGGGGGAGACATATTCAGTGCTCGTCCCTCCCCGTCCGGTGATGTGCTCCACCTGGTAGAGGGTTTTTCGGAGGTCAAAGTTCGGAACCGACCCATAGAGTTCGATTATCCGGGTATTTTCCATGCCGATATTATGAAGAAATGCGGATATTGCAAACCTGGCCATATGGGTCAGATGTCCATGGCCGGCGATTGCTCCCAGGATCGCCTGCATGCAGGGGGGAAATGCCGACTCTTCAACCGATCCGAACTCTTCAAGCACCCTCTTCTGCCATTCAGCTTTAATTCTGTCTACTGCAGGTCTGACCAGTTCACAGATTGTTGACGGTACTTTGAGTGGCAGATTCCTGGACATGATGTACCTGAGCCGTTCACGGACGATCTCATCATACTCATCAGGAGCCACCTGTACGCTGCCTTTCACGACCACCCGGTTGATAAGTCGCCACTTTTCTTCTGCTATCCGTGAGGCAACCGGGATATAGTCTACCACTGATATCTCATTCCCGGTATCGGGAAGACCGATGGATTTTCGAATGAACCTTTTGACTTCCGGGTCTTCATCCTGCAGAAAGGCAAAGACTACCCATGCCTGGTATCGTACAAGCCGGTCGATAAGAACCCGATCCTGGGCGCAGGAGACCATTATCCTGCTGACCGGGTATGATGCGATTATAATGGTGACTGCTTCCGGATCTTTCGGAATGTCGGGGAGGGGGGGGATCTCCCTGCCGGAGAAGGATAGCGCATGCTCAAGTGTTGTGATAGCCTCCCTGGTTGCAAGCCTCCCGCCTGCAGATTCAAGGAACTGATCCAGTGAATTGCTGATGGCCCCGATGTATGACTGGGACTCTTTCAAAAAAGGATATTTTGCCAGATCTTTTCGGTCAAGGGTGACCATGCATTTAGTCAGCCTCAATCCGGGGTGCCAGCAGGTACTCTACCTGGCCGTTTCCACCCGCAATCTCAAATGAGAACTTGATCGGGTGATCAACGCCAAGATCAATGGTTACCTTCTCGGCATGGCTCATCACTTTCCCCATATCTTTCAGGTAATCAATGGAAAAGAGTGATTTTGCTGATTCCCAGTTGGATGCAATGACTTCTCCGGCTGAAAATGCCCTCCTGATGTTATCAGAATCACCCTCGGCATACAGGACAAACTCCTTATTTTCCGGTTCGATGGCAAACCAGATCTTGTCTGAGACGATGGATGCTGATTTTATGACATTATAGAGTTCTGATCCGGAAATGGTCACCTGACCTGGAAGCTGGATACCGGGTGCATTCGGGTCCTTTTTAATGGTATTCGAGTCAAGGAGCGTAATAGAATAATGGTACCCCTCAAAGGTGACTTCTATCTTATTTGCTCCTTCCGGATGTTCCAGGCGTATGTCACTTGCCTTTCCCATCATGGAGTAGGTATTTTTCAGCTTCGCGATATCTAAACCGATCTCTCCGGTTGTTGCCTCGTACTGGCTGAATGCCTCCTTTTTTAAGGTAAGGATGATCATTGCCACATTGGCTGTATCAACCGCCCGGGCCCAGACTTCTGTATCAGTAAAATGAAGTCTGCATTCTGTTACCAGGGCAGAGAGGGCATCAACGGTATCCTTGAATATATCTGCACTGATCGTTGCTTTCAGCATCTGCGCTCCCTATGCATTCAGGTTGTGATTTGACACAGATATATGTGCCGGGTTCGCATATTATTGAGGAAAGTCCAGGTCGATAATTTTTATGGGTTCACAATGGGGCACAGATAAAACATACCTGAAAGCAAAACAATCAGGGTATCGTTCGCGGGCGGCGCTAAAGTTACAGGAGATAATTCGGAAAAACCCGGTTATTCGCCCTGATGATAATATCCTTGACCTTGGGGCGGCACCCGGGAGCTGGCTGCAGGTTTTGCGTGAAATGACACATGGTATCATTGTCGGCGTTGATCTCAATCCCATCATGCCCCTCGAAGGGGTCAGAACCATTACCGGTGACTTCTCTGATCCGGTAGTTATTGCACAGATTCGGGAATTAATGCCTGAAATAAATGGGATTGTGTGTGATGCATCACCAAAACTCTCCGGCCAGCGGTCATTTGATCAGGTCAGATCGATTGAGCTGAATGAGCTGGCGCTCGGTGTCGCACGCCAACTGCTCAAACAGGGAGGGAACATGATCATGAAGTCATTCCAGGGTGAGGATTTCAGCTACCTGTATAACAAGGTAAAACAGGATTTTTACTCGGTACGGACGTATAAGGCGCAGACCACCCGCAGGGGAAGTACTGAAATGTATATTATTGCGAAGAATTTTATCGGCAACCAGCAGGTATCAGAGGAGTCAGATTCAGATGGATCTGCATGACACATTTGGAAGGCCTATCTCAAACTTACGTATATCGGTAAACTCGGGATGTAATCTGCATTGTGTCTATTGTCACCGGGAAGGGGAGACAAAACCTGAAAATCCGATATCGCTTGAGGATATCAAGGCTATCCTGGAAGTCGCGGGAAACTTAGGAATCAGGACCGTCAAATTTACCGGCGGTGAACCTCTGCTTCGCGAGGATATCGTGGAGATTATCCGTGCTGTCCCGCCAGGAATTGAGTCCTCGATGACAACCAATGGAACTCTCCTTGGTTCTCTTGCCCATGATCTCAGGGAAGCCGGACTTGCACGGGTGAATATCAGTCTGGACTCCTTAAATCCCGAAACTTACAAAAGTATTACCGGAACAGGTCTGTTATCTGACGTTCTTGAGGGCATTGAGGCCGCCCGGGATGCCGGTCTCACGCCGATTAAGATAAACATGGTTCTGCTCAAAGGCATAAACGAGGGTGAGATAGACGATTTTATCCAGCTTGTGTCCGGGGATAGACATCTGATCCTGCAGATCATCGAGCTTATGGATCTTGGAGGATGTCCCCTGCATGCCGACCTGTCAGAACTGGAAGAGAAGATTGCTCTTCATTCGCGCAAGGTCATCACCCGAAGGATGCACCATCGGAAAAAATACTGCTACGAGGGTGCGGAGATTGAATTTGTCCGTCCCTGGCACAATTCCGATTTCTGTAATCACTGTACACGCATGCGGGTAACTTCTGACGGAAAGCTCAAACCCTGCCTGCTCAGGGATGATAATCTGGTGGATATCAGGGGCAAACGCGGGGAAGAGCTGCAGCAACTCTTTCTGGCTGCTGCAAAGAAGAGAGAGCCATACAATAAGTAACCATGCGGAAATGGTTATGGTTTGAACACCAATCTTGTGATCATGCTTGAGAATAACGAATATGAAAAGGTTTTAAAAACCTTATATGAAAAATCCCTGATACTGGAGAACATGTCCGATTTTCATCCGGACCTGAGTTTCTGGTATTTTGATGCCATGGCGCATCTGGACTACACCATCTCCCAGTTTGCCTATAATGCAGACTCACCACGAAACATGCTCTCACGTGAATACCTCAAATGCCGGAAAGACCAGACACTGGAAGGTAATCTGGCACGGTTTGACGGATTCATGAACTGGCTTCGCGAAAACCATCCGGGAGAGTATGAAAAATTCCCCCTCTTCCTTCAGAAGATTCATGACCCCTCTGATATGGCCTCTTATCGTTCATTCAGGATTGTGCTTGATCCAAATGACAAAGCACCAACATCCCCTGCAGTATTACGGGTGATGGTCGATGAGGTCTTTGATAAGGCGTACCTGGCTTCTATCTATAACGGGTCACCGGTGGCAATCCTGTATACCCAGTATATGAACCAGTGCTGAGTGAGGCAGCCGATGTTGGATACAGCCCGCCTCTGTTCAGAGCTTGTAAAAATCCGGTCCGAGAATCCTCCCGGATACACTGATGAGGTCATCGCCTTCCTGCAGGAGACCTGCTCACACATCGGGATAGAGACTGAGGTTTTGCAAAAGGGTCGGAAACATAATCTTCTGTCCCGGAATATTCAGAACCAGTTTCTTTTGTGCGGGCATGTTGATGTGGTACCTGCACTGGCGGATGACTGGACCTATCCTCCCTTTTCCGGTATGATCGATGATACCGTGGTTCATGGAAGAGGGGCGACTGATATGAAGGGAGGCTGTGCTGCTCTTTTGTGTGCTCTTGAAAACGTGCTGAATGATGGTATCCAGCCACCAGTTGACATCGCCTTTGTCTGTGATGAAGAGGGAAATGGTGATTTTGGCATGGAGTACCTGATTCGTCAGGGGTATCTTCGTCCACAGGCCTGTCTGATTGCAGAGCCCACCCCTGAGTTGTCACCAGTTATTGGAGAGAAAGGGGTGGTCAGGCTTCATATCACCTTTACCGGGGATGCCGGTCATGCATCACTACATCCGGTGGTAGGTAACTCTGCCATACTTCAGGCGTGTTCATTTCTTGAGTATTGTCAGGAGATTCACTCGCTGACCTGGCCACAGGATCCCCTGGTCTCTGAAGTGATTCATAATACCACAAACTCGCTCTCATCCCTCCTCTCCATCTCTCATGAAGCTGCAGCAACCATGCTCAGCCGGGTTTCATACAATCCCGGTCATATATCTGGCGGGGAGCGAATCAATGTCATTGCACAAAAGTGTGAACTGGATCTTGACATGCGGATCCCCTGGGGGTGTGATATCCCTCACCTCATCGAGAAGATTCGGTCACATATTCCCCAAAGCAAAGTGGAAGTACTGGACTGTGCAGGCCCGACACTCAGCCGTCCGGGCAGGGTATGCAACCTGGTATGTGCCGGTATTGAGTCGGTTCATGGAAAAAAGGCATTACCCGGTGTGACCCAGGCGGCAAGTGATGCCCGGCACCTCAGGGAAACAGGGGCCGAGGTCATAAACTATGGGCCTGGTGACCTGTCCCTCCTTCATGCCGTCAACGAGAATGTTCCAATCCGGATGTTAAACCAGTGCAGGGATGTCTATGTCCATGTCCTGTCTCACTTCAGCAATTCCTGATTATTCTTCTTTTTTCAAAAGATCCAGTTGTTCCCTGGCATGATGGTAGTCAGGATCTATCTCCAGTGTCCGGGTGTACCATTCCGCTGCTTTTTCAAGGTTCCCCTGTTCTTCATAGGTATGCCCGATATTATATGCAGCATCCGGGTATTCCGGGCAAATCTCCAGGATCTCCTCGTATACGCTGATTGCTTTCTCATACCGGTGCAGTGCTGCAAGGGCATTTCCCATATTCAGCATGGTCAGAATATGATCCGGCCGGTCATAGAGGACTTTTTCGTAGTATAACAGGGCCTCCTCGAACCGTCCGAGTGACTGGAGGGTATTTGCAAGATTATATCGTGCCTCAAGGGATTCCGGCTCACGCTCCAGAGCCTCTGTATACATCTCTTCCGCTTCGGTATATCGCCCCAGATTCTGAAGAGCAAGGCCTTTGTTATTCCAGTATACGGCAGGCTCCGGGTCTGCGGTCAGGACTTTCTCATAGCAGGCAAGTGACCCTTCATGATCCCCCATCATGCCAAGGGCCACCCCTTTCAGGTTCCATAATGCCGGATTGTCCGGAGTATCCTTGATGAGTTTCTCAAGGGGTTTTAAGGCCTTTTCAGGCCGGTTTCTTTGAATGTCCCTGATTGCCGTTGCGGCGGTATAGGCTTTTTTTGCATTCATGAATTTCTGACCAGCCACCACCGGGTGTAGATGAGATACACGAGTGCATTGATGATGATAATGAGGAGAACCAGGCCGAATATTATTCCAACCGGTCCTGAAAGGGCTTTTTTGACAGAATCAACAAGGTCGCCAAAGAGTGTGAATGGTGACGGTCCTGAAACGACCGGTGCCGGTGGTTCCTGTGTTATCTCTGGTGTGGGCTGTGGGGTATCGACCGGTGGCATGACCTCCTGCACGGGTGTCTGAACCGGTTCCATTGGCTGGGATTCGGGTTGAGATGGGGCATCCGGCATTCCTGGTATCTGGGTCACCATTGCTGCCTGGTTATACGGCTCAGGGTATGCCTGGGAGTAGGGTGCTGGTCCCTGTGAAGCCGGGCCGGACGGAGGATAAGATGGAGCGTCTGGTGCCGGGGGCTGTCCTGCAATGGGAGCAAGGGATGGCGGAACCGTGGTTTCGGTAACCTGTGGTGTGGCAAATGCCGTCTGACTCTCAAGGAACAGGGCATATACTGCTGCTTCATAGGCTGCTGCGCTTACCACGCCGGTAAACTGGTTTGATGTGGTGCGGATATGCTCCCAGGATGCGGTCTGGGGTATGTACCGGTAGATCTGCGGGTTTAATGCCATCAGGTCAGATATCCGTTCAAGAGGAATCTGAATGGAAAACATGCCTTCCGGGTTGAAGTATGTCCGTTCCGGTGCGATCTCGTACGCATACCCTGAGAACATCAGCGACTGGTTCGTGCTGACCGGTGCCAGATCAGCAATCGATCGGGAGCTGACAGTGACCTCCTCTAAAAATTGTCCGGTCGGAGAGAAGAGCAGGGTATTCTTATTGAACGCAATGGCAGCCATGCCATCATCAGAGGTAAATTTCTCATCTTCTTCAAGTCCGTATTGTATCGAAGGTTCAGATCCCGGGTCAGACTCTGGTGGCTGGGTATAATTATCCCCTGTCTGCGGGGTTTCCATCGGGGGCTTTGTCTGCACCGGCACGGGTGTCAGGACCGGAGCAGAGATCTCCCCGGATGGTTCACCGGTGAAGAGATCAAGCTGTTGTGCTGCACCAGGTTCGAAGAGAACTGATTGTGATGCGGGTATACCGTTTATCTGGAAGGTAATGACCAGGTCTCCTGCCTGAACTTCACTTTCAGAAACATTCACCTTCAGCCGTGGGTCAAAAAGCCCAGGACCGCCGTAAAAGCCATCAATGTCTGTAACAATGGATCCCTTCGGGATATCCTGGATGAACGCGGTAATTGTTGTTCCAACAGGGGCTGGTGCTCCGTCTATCAGGACATTTCCGTAATATTCTGCGGGAAGTGGAGGAACTGCCTGGACTGGCAGAACGCATTGAGTGAAAATGAACAGGATAAGCAGGAGAAGCCCTGGCTTGTTCGATCTCATACGAGTACTAGATTTGTATTCTGATCACATGAATGAATTCCGCCTGGCCGGATGAATAACCCTGGCTACATCAGGAATACTTATTTATATATTCTGGTGAATCTCGTAGCAATGAAGTTGTCTGCAGAGAGAATTACCGTCCTGGCCGTAGATGATGAAGAGGAAATTCTCGGAGTAATCAGCCAGTATCTCTCTGAAGATGATAATTTCACGGTCATTGGTGTACGCTCCGTCGGGGAAGCTCTTGAGACCATGACTCACCATGACATCTCTGCAGTGGTCTCTGATTACCAGATGCCTGGAACAAATGGCATAGATTTTCTCTCGCTTCTCCGGGAGCAGGGCAACACCGTTCCTTTTATTCTCTTCACCGGGCGGGGATGTGAGGAGGTGGTCATCCAGGCATTAAACCTGGGGGCTGACTTTTACATGGTGAAAGGGGAGGATCCGGCCCTCCAGTTTCAGATGCTGAAGATGCAGATCCTCTCTCTCATTGAGAAGAAGAAAGCTGATGAGGCCCTGGTAAAAAGTCTGAAAGAGAACCGCCGGATGCTCTCCCAGCTTCGGGCAACCCTTGAGGCGACTGAGGAAGGAATACTGGTCACGAGCAGAGAAGGACATATCACTAATTTTAATGAACGGTTTTTACTCCTGTGGGACCTCTCCCCTGATGACCTGAAAAACACCCACATTGAGACGTTTCTAAACCGGTTCTCCCATGTCATATCTGACACATCGATCATCACAGAGATAGCGAAAACCAGGGATGAGCCACGGTCCCAGAGGCGGCACACCCTGCACTGTCCTGACGGAAGGGTTCTGGAGATATTCATCCGTCCTCAGCAGTGTGATGAACGGATCATCGGTACGGTGTATAGTTTCAGGGACATCACCCCCCGGGTCAGGGCTGAAATGCAGCTTCAGGAGAGTCGGGAACGCTTCAGAGTTCTCTTTGATCAGTCCCCGGTCGGCCATATGGTCATCAACCCGGACGGGAAGATTGCCGAAGTGAACCGGGCCTGGCTTACCCTGATGAAGCGTCCCCGTGAGTCGGTCATCGGCCTGCCATTTAATGAGATCATCGCCGACGAATCCAAACCCCGTTTCTTTGCCTGTCTGAAAGAAGTGCTCAAATCAAACCAGAAACACAATCTTGAACTGGCACTGATCGACGGTGAGGATGCTCTGGTGACGGTCCTTGTGGATGGGAGTGTTGTCAGGAACAGTGACGGAACCGTTGCTCATATCCAGTGCATCCTGCGGGATATCACCTACCAGAGAAAGACTGAAAAACGTCTTCGCTGGACCGAATCTCTCCTGACCGAGATCGTCAGCATGTTGCCCTTTGGTATCTGCGTCACCAGAAGCCCTGACCTTGAAATCTTCTATCACAACAAGCATTTTCTCGATATCTGGGGTCCGGACATGATTGCAGAGATGCCCAGAACGGGTAGTTCTCCGACTCTTCAGGACTTTTTCTCCATGTCAAACGGATTTTCAGAGCACCCGCTCCATGCATGGAACCCTGATGCCTGCAAAAGCCCCGATATCTCCTGCAGGGATATCGAGCTTGCGGGAAAGCGGGTAATCCGGGGATTTAGCCGCCGGCTGTCAGAAGAGAGTGGAGAAGAACGTTCTCTCTGGGCATTTGAGGATATCACGCGGTTTAGAAATCAGGAAGAGGAGATCCGCCGGTATGCACGCAAGATTGAGATTCTCAGCCGGGTCATCTCTCTATCAGGCAGGGCCGGCTCTGTCTCACTCCTGTGTGATCTCTCACTATCAGCCCTCATTTCTGTGCTGCACTTTGACGGAGGCGCCTTCTACCTACTTTCCGGCGATAAAAAAACATCTGCCATGGCATCAAATTCAGGGCTCTCCCAGGAGTTTATTCTTGAAACCGCGGAGATAAATCCGGATGACTATGCCTTCCTCTATACCGAGGGAAAACCGCTCTTTACCAATAATCTCTCCTACATCATGCCAGAATTTGCTCAAAAGTGGGGCATTTCCGGGTCTGCATTCATCCCGGTTCTGGCTGGTGAGAGAATAATCGGTTCTATCCACCTGACCAGCAGCAGACCTGCTCTTGTGTCCATTGAAGAGCAGGAAGTTCTGCTTGGTATTGGGAGGGAGATTGGAAACGGGCTGCAACGTCTGCATGATCAGAAACAACTGGTCGAAGAGCGGAAGAACCTTGAAAACCTGGTTCAATCGATAGGCGACCTGGTTATTGTCATCGATGAAACCACCACGGCAATTCTTGCGATAAACGAGGAGGTCGTCAGGAAGACTGGTCTTTTCAAGGAAGAACTGATTGGCCGGCCTATCCGTGAGAGTAAAACCGCATATCTTACCTTACTTCCCCTGGAAAAAGCAGCCCATGATAACCAGCCGATAAAATATGCCGTTCCCCAGGCGGATGGTTCACGGACTGTCATGGAAACCAGAATATCATCAGGATCATGGAATGGGAAGAGAGCGTACTTCTGCCTCTGCCGGGACATATCATCAACAATGCTGGCCCAGGAAGAGATTCGTCTCTCTGAAGAGCGGCTCAATGCAATATTTCTCACCTGCCCGATCGGCATCATCCTCTTTGATCCTGATGACACCATGATCCAGATAAACCCGGCAGCGGTGTCCATGTTTGGCATCATGGATCCAATCGACCTTGTCAGATACTCCTACAGGGACGATCCCAATATCCCTGATTCAATTAAGAAGAGGATTGAGAACCGGGAGGCATTCACCACTGAAATGACCTATGATATGTCACGGATCAGGTC
>CAYWHV010000019.1:0-16920 GCA_964458045.1 uncultured Methanospirillum sp. | reverse complement strand
AAAGGGCCTATGGACTCGTAAATGATACACGCGTAAACCAGAGACAGCGACCATTAATCATATCATTAAAAGAACCCCTTGAAATCTTCAACCTTACAAATCCGATAATCTCCTATCAGCTCCAGATGGTGGGGGCATACTCCACATTCTTCATTGAAGCTTCCAATGATAACCTGACCTGGAAAAAACTAGAATATGACACGAAACCGATGACAATTATGCCCTGGATTTACCGGGAGTGTAAAATTCCGGCAGATATGATGAACGCACCCCTGTATATCAGGTTCGGTGCTGACGGCACCTTTGTTATGTGTTTCCTCGATGATATCACCCTGTCAGAGGGGTACGGCGATCTTGTCGAGACCAGGTACGGGTATATGGACGGGACATCCATGGCTGCACCGTTTGTCAGCGGAATGGCGGGCCTTATGGCAACATATGCCCCTGATGCATCATACCTGGCAATAAAAGAGGCAATTCTGAACACCGCTGATCCGGTTCCCGGTCTCTCAAACATCACCGTGACCGGTGGACGAGCAAACCTGTCGGCTGCTCTTTCGTACCTGAAAAAGCCGGACACAGATAGAATCACCCTCTATCCCGGATGGAACCATGTATCTGTTGCAAAAAAGCTGATTGCAGGAAATGACACCGCTTATGATCTCTTTGGAAAGATAACCAACACCTCCGGACATTCAGTCCTGAAATACCACAATGCAAGCTGGATTATCGTTCCGGCTGAAGAAAAGATTACGCCGCTCTCATCATACTGGATATGGTCAGGAGAGAACCAGAATATCACTCCAAAACCGGATCCAATTCAGAACGGGACTTACACCACAGACCTGGATGGTGGATGGAACGGGTTTGGAGTCATTGGAACCGGATACGAGTCGGCAAAGACCCATCTGATTCCGATAGGAGATAACTGGACCTACATAATCGGATATGATGCCAAATCCCAGTATTATGAGGAGCCGATTATCAGAAACGGTACCGGAAACCAGAGTGACAGCCGGATACTGATGCCCTGGCAGGGATACTGGCTGTATACCAGTGAAAATGTAACCTACCAGGTTACCATCTGATTTTTAAAAATTAAAGAACAGCAGATATTCTGCTCATCGCTTCTTTCAGCCGGTCCATGGACGCAGCATAACTGATCCGAATCCACCCCGGATGATTGAATGCAGATCCAGGGGTGACTGCGACATGACCCTTCTCAAGCCAGCGGGTTGCAACCTCTGCATCATTCCCACCAACGTTGACATAGGCATAGAATGCTCCGTCAGCTGGTGCATAGGAAAGTCCCATATCATCCATACTTTTCAGAACAAATGCCCGTCTTCTCTCAAATTCTACCCGCATCTCTTCGATGCACTCCTGTGGGCCTGTGAGAGCTGCCACCCCGCCATGCATGGCAAAGGTTGTCGGATGCGAGATGGTATGCTGCTGGACTTTATTCATGTACCCGATGATCTCCTTGGATGCAACAGCATACCCAAGTCTCCACCCGGTCATGGCATATGCCTTTGAGAACCCGTTCACGGTAATGGTCCGATCCTCCATACCCGGAAATGCCCCGATGGAAGTATGTGTCTTTCCATAGATCAGTTTCTCATAGATCTCATCGGAGAGGACAATGAGATCATGATCCTGACAGATATCAGCGACAAGGTGGAGGGATTCATGATTTAATATCGCCCCGGACGGATTTGACGGAGTATTAACTATGATCATCCGGGTTTTGTCCGTAACCTTCTCAAGAAGATTGTCATCAACCTGAAAGGTCACCGGATTCAGGGGATGATGAACAGGAACGCCCCCGGCAATCTGCACGCAGGGCTCATAGCTGACCCATGATGGATCCAGAATGAGGGTCTCATCTCCCTGACTCAGGGCCGCCTCACATGCTTCATATATCGAATTCTTTGCCCCACATCCGACGATCACCTGCTCCGGAGTACAGGGGATCTTATTCTCCTGCACAATCTTGTCTGTGATGGCAATCAGCAGTTCAGAGATCCCTTTCCCTGCTGCATAGTGTGTTTCACCCTTGCGTAGGGCCGTAATGCATGCCTCGATGATGTGGGCAGGTGTAGGAAAATCAGGCTCCCCAATTGACAGGCTGATGACATCCGTTCCTGCGGCCTGCATTCTCCGGGCTTTTTCGGTGATCTCGATGGTTGCTGAAGGAGCAATTGCAGCAATTTTTGTCGAGAGTGATCTCATGCTAACCGCTGAACCAGTTTCACGGCAGACTCAACCGCACGCTTTCCATACTCTATCCGGTCTGTTGCCTCCATTCTGGTCATACCAGGACCGGAGATTCCAAGGGTGACCGGCTTTTCAAACTCAAGAGAGAGATCAATAATCTTCCGGGCAGCATGCTGGACGACAATTTCATCATGCTGGGTTGCACCTTCAATAACACACCCGATGGTAACAACCGCGTCAACCTTGTTTTCTTTCAGCATCTTTCTGATGGCAAGCGGCATATCATAGGCTCCGGGTACATAAAGGCGCTCGGTTACTTCGGCTCCTAAAAATTTTGCATGCTCCTCAGCCTCAATCTCCATCATGTAGGTGATATCACGGTTAAATTCCGCAACAACAAATCCCAGTTTTATTCCTGCATTTGATTTCGCTACTGTCATAATTCAGCCTCATCTATTGTCGTGCCGATCCGGCATCGGAAAATCCCTGCCTCTGACCGGTTCCTGCTTCCCGCTCAAGGGTTCCTGGCCGCATGAGCTTGATAACATTAACTGCATGTTCCCTGGTCCGCTGTTCTGCAAGCCAGGCAAGTTCTGCATCGTCTGCTGCTTCATCCTCATGGACAAACACTTCAATGATATGCCGGTTTGTCATAAGCTGGCAGGCGATAAGCCCGGTAGACGCTTCATGGGCACACATCCGATCTTTCTCCTTTCCACCCGGCATTCCGAGCGCCATGCAGATGTCACAGCGGTACTCTTCAAAAAGTTTTTTACAGGCCACCGGCAGGTCTTTCACGCCGGGGACGGTATATCGCTCTATTGAAACACTACTCTGTTTTTTCAGTTCATCGATCGCGAACCTGCCCATATTCACCCGTGCAAAGGTCGTGTCCGCGATACCAATCTTCATCCTAAATCCCCGGCTGCAGCCATGACGCCTGACTCACGAACCTGGTGACCGCTCTTACGGATGGCAAATTCAGTTGCAGCAAGTGTTGCCAGAAGCTCAGGTGCTGAAACGGCGCCCATATGACCAATCCGGAATATTTTATCCTTTAAGTGATCCTGACCACCGGCGATCTGAATGCCAAGATTCTTGACAATTCCCCTGAAGTCTTTGTCATTTGCCCCTGCCGGAAGACAGGCAGCAGTTACGGTGTTTGAGTACTGGTGAAGACTGTCGATCTTTGGAAACATGTCAAGACCCCAGGCCTGTACGGCCTTTCGAACCGCTCCTGCCATCTTGTGGTGCCGGGCAATCCGCTTGTCAATGCCTTCTTCCTCAATGATGAGACATGCCTCCCGGAGAGCCAGAAACAGCGGAACCGCCGGAGTATAGGGAGTCTCCATGGGATCTTTTGCTGCATTCTTTTTGTAAGCCGGAAGGTCCAGGTAATATGGCGGATTTTTTACGACCCGGTCCCATGCACGACCTGAGACGGTGACGGCTGCAAGACCTGCAGGAGCTGCAATACATTTCTGCGAGCCGACGACGGCAACATCAACCCCCCACTCATCTGCTAAAACCAGGTCGCCTCCAATGGAGGTAACGCCATCCATGATAAAGAGCGCATCATATTTCCGGCAGATCTTTCCTACCTCTCCGGCAGGGTTTAAAATTCCGGCTGATGTCTCATTGTGGACCATGGTGACAACTTCACAGCCATCCTCAAGTGCGGACTTCAGCTTTTCAAAATCGTAGGGAGCACCCCATTCTGATTCGATCGGACGGGCTTCGGATGCATACCGCTGTCCAATCGCGTACATCCGATCCCCGAACTTCCCATTGATCAGGTGGGCCATTTTACGGCCTTTTCCAAAGTTTGCAACCGCAGCCTCCATTCCGGCAGTCCCGGACCCTGAGATGACAAGGGGATCATTCTTCGTACCAAACAGGACTTTCAGAACACGAACGATATCTGCATATGCACTTCCGAATTCTGCCCCCCGGTGATTGATAGCCTGCCGGGCCATGACTGCACGAACCCGTTCCGGCATCGGTACCGGGCCCGGAAGCATCAGGAGCAACTCATCTTCCATAAAAATCGAGTATACTATTTTACTTCAAGACTGATTATAATCGTGGAGAGATCATGCCTCACGTTAGCATTATCTGTGGCTCATCATCCGATGAAGAGATAGCAAAAAAAGCCTGGGAAGTCCTGAAAGGATATGAAATCAGTTATGATTACCAGGTCATTTCAGCTCACCGTGACCCGGATCGATTGGATGAATACATCTCCGCATCTGATGCCAGAGTCTTTATCTGCATAGCCGGACTGGCCGCCGCTCTTCCTGGTGTTGTTGCATCGAAGACGAAAAAACCGGTTATCGGTGTTCCTGTTTCCGGTAAACTCATGGGAGGTCTGGATGCTCTCCTCTCGATTGTGCAGATGCCCAAAGGGGTTCCGGTCGCCTGTGTCGGAGTAGATAACGGAGAGAATGCTGCCCATCTTGCAGCACGAATACTTGGAATCAGTTCAGGCTGAAGATCAAAAAAAGAGTTCAGGGTAAAGACCTGATAAACTCATCCATTCTGCTGATTGCTTCTGTCAGTTCCTGTCTTGATACGGCATATGAGCATCGTACATGGCCGATACCCCCGTTCCCAAAGACGCTGCCGGGAACCACGGCCACGCCTGCTTCTGTGATCAGACGCTCGGCAAACTCAAAGTCGGTAAGGCCGGTTCCTTTCACTGATGGAAATGCATAGAACGCTCCTTCCGGAGTATGACAGGAGAGTCCGACCCGGTTTAATCCGTCAACGAAGAGGTTTCTCCTGAGATGATACTCCCTGACCATCTCACGCATGGCCTCCTCTCCGTTCTTCAGAGCTTCAAGAGCGGCATACTGACTCATGGTCGGGGCTGAGAGCATCACGTACTGGTGAATTTTCAGGGTTGCTGCGGTGATGTCCGGTGGGGCGCAGATATAGCCCAGTCTCCACCCTGTCATAGCAAATGCTTTGGAAAATCCTGAAAGAGTAATTGTCCGGTCCCACAGGCCTTCAATGGAGGCGGTTGCAGTATGGTGGCCCTCGTAGGTCAGTTCAGCATAGACCTCATCTGAGAGGATTAACAGATCATGATCAATCGCAATATCAGCAATTGCCTCAAGATCCTCACGTCTCATGACACCGCCGGTCGGATTATTCGGAAAGTTCAGAATAAGGACTTTTGACTGCGGGGTGATGTGCTCCATCAGGACATCTGCGGTCAGACGGAACCGGTCCTTCTCAGTGCAGGGAACCGGAACCGGCGTCCCGCCAGCCATGGTGACACAGGGAGCATAACTGACATAGGACGGATCAATCACAAGCACCTCATCGCCCGGATTGGTGACCGCACGGATGACAATATCTAAGCCTTCAGAAACCCCGGTGGTGATGATCATCTCATTGATCGGATCATACTCAACCTGGTACTGGTCCCTGATAAATCTCGCAAGTTCCTTTCTCAGGGACTCCATGCCTGTGTTCGAGGTGTATGCCGTATGACCCTGTTCAATGGATGTGATCGCTGCATCACAAATGTGCCAGGGAGTTGAATAATCCGGCTCTCCAACCCCAAGGGAGATGACATCCTCCATCTGTCCGGCAAGATCAAAAAAGCGCCGTATTCCGGACGGTGGAATAACTTTCGCCCGCTCAGAGACGAAGTCCCGTTTCTTCTGATTAGAACGAGAATGGCAGGCGTTGTCCGTCTTCACGCTCAACATAGAGCACCCCGTTTTCTTTGTATGTCTTCATGATAATATGTGTCGCAGTCTCTCGAATCCGCTCCATGGGAGCGATGTGTTCAGATACAAACCGTGCAATCTCCTGCATACTCTTCCCCTTGACCAGCAGCTGCAGATCATGAGTCCCGGTCCTGAGTCTGAGGTTACGGACATTCGCAAACCGTGAAATACGTGCCGCGATTCGATCGTACCCATAATCCCGCTCTGGTGCAACTTTCAGCTCAATAATTGCATACACTGCACCCTTATCCACCTGTTCCCAGTTGATCACTGCAGAGTACCGGCGGATAATGCCATCTTTTTCAAGCTGCTGTTTCCGCTTTTCTACCTCTTCATCGCTGCACCCAAGCATTACTGCCAGATCATGAAGGGGTGTCGAGCAGTCCTCTTCGAGAAGAGAGAGTAAAGATCGATCTATGTCATCCATGAATTTCAGCCCTTTTTTTACTTACCGTAATATCTGGACTACAATTTGTTCGTCAACCTGTGCAAGACGTCCATCTGACTCTTCCATAATTACATCCCATATCTTGTCTGTGTTTGTATCAAACCACATCTCTTTTGTTCGTCCATGACGACCCCGGTTTACCAGTCTTGTATTTATAACACCGAGCATATTGAGTTCTGATATAAGGTCTGATATTCTCCGTGCCGTGAGGACATCAATCTCGAGAAAAGGGGTGAGTTCTTTGTATATTCTGGTAACATCACCGGAGATGAAGATCCGCTGACCAGCCCGGTGCAAAAGAAGCATACAATACAAGGTAATCTTGCTTTGTGTTGGCAGCGTCCTGATACACTCCACCATACTGTCAGTCTCAATCTTGGCCTGGGCTTTTTTCACATGATCTATGGTGACCTTTGATCCATTCTCCCTATCAGCGAGTTCCCCGGATATCCGAAGCAGATCAAGAGCACGCCTGGCATCTCCATGTTCCTGAGCAGCAAGAGCAGCACATAACGGAATGACCTCTTCTTCCAGGGCATCCTCAGCAAAACCAATGACTGCACGCTGCTGAAGAATGTCACAGAGCTGCGGAGCGTTATAGGGAGGGAAGACGAGTTCTTCTTCAGATAATGAAGATAAAACCCGGGGATCGAGAAATGTCTTAAATCCAAGATCGTTTGAGATCCCGATGATGGATACTTTGGACCGGTTGAGATCAGTATTGATCCTGGTCAGGTTATAGAGGGTATCATCCCCACTTTTTTTGACCAGTTTGTCTATCTCATCAAGTATGATGATGAAAACACCAGAACTTAGTTCTATCTGGTTTTTGAGTTCACTGTATACCTGATCAGTCGGCCATCCGGTCATGGGGATGTGAGTTTTTATCTTATCACTTGATGCATCGTCTTCTCCCATGATTAACTTGGATATCTGCGCCAGAACCCGGTACTGGGTATCGATGACTTCACAGTTCAGATGAATGACTCTGCAGATAGTTCCTCTTCTTGCGCTTACTGATTCAAGCTCTGATCCGACATATCGGACTGATGCAGTCTTTCCTGTTCCGGTTTTTCCATATATTAAAATATTTGAGGGAGTTTCTGTCTGGAGAGCTGGTGCTAGTATTGCTGCTATTTGATCTATCTGAGGTTTTCGGTGAGGAAGAATATGTGGCCGGTAGGAATGGCGGAGTACCTCGCGGTCCCGAAAAATCCGATTCTCAGAGAGGAATTTATCAAAAAGTCCAGGACTATCATTCGTATCTTGTGTCATGGAACAGGTAATCCCTCTACTGTACGATCGGTACTCCAATAATACTAGTGGAGTAATCAGGTGTCTGAAGGATCATACCCCCACCCCTTTATTTCCACTGGAGCACTTACTTTGACTCATGCCATATAGTTTTTTTAAAAAATAGTTTAGACTCTCTGTGGTACAGGTCAGCTTGTGTACATAAAAAGATACCGATTTTATTATGAGATAATAAAAAAATTTAAAAAATTAAGAAAAAAGAGAGGTTGTATATAAAGGAAGCAGTTGCGAAAGAAGTTGTGAGTGAGAGACTTTCTTCCTCTCCAGTGGAAACAAAGGGGTGGGGGATCCTGCTGAGGGAACCCTTCCAGTCGAATACTATAATACCAGATCTATCAACTTTTTTACATGGATCCCTCTCACATTCAAAAGATATCTGTTCAGACGATCATTCTGGTGATCTCCACATCCAGAACAGAAAAAGAAGATACGGCAGGAAAAGCAATACAATCACTCTTTCAGGACTCATCCATTCCGGTCATCAGAATTGAGGTCATTCCTGATGACACTCAAAAAATTCGGGACGGTCTATTAAAGGCTCTTTTAGATGCGAACTGTGTCATTTTGACCGGGGGTACCGGGATAACTCACGATGACTGCACTATTGAAGCAGTAGAACCTCTCCTTGAGAAGAAACTTGACGGGTTTGGAGAGTTATTCCGTATGAAAAGTTTTGCTGAAGTTGGAACCAGAACATTACTCAGCAGGGCAGTTGGAGGTATCATTGACGGGAAGGCAGTCTTTTGTATACCAGGTTCAAAAAATGCTGCAGAACTTGCAACCCGGGACATTATCATCCCTGAAATTTATCATATCCTTACTCATGCGAACCGGTGATTTTTTCTCTTTTAGACCTTCAAAAATTTTATTTTTTTGGGCCTTACCTGACCTGTCTTTATGAGGTATCAGGACAATCAAATCTGCATGGTTCAGTGGTATCATAGTATCATTACGAAACTTACCGTTGCTTTTGTCATTCTGATTCTGGTTATTGCCGGTCTGAGTGTTCTCTATACATTCGGAGCGACAAAAGAAGCCCTGAAAGAGACTACACAGGACGAACTGGTGGCTCTTGCCAGTGTCATTGCAACCCAGATAGACGGGGATACCCTTGCAACCCTCCAGCCTGGTGAAGAAGAGACTCCTGAATTCTTGAAAATGCGGGACCAGCTCTATGCAATGCAGTCATCAAGTTCTGAAATTTTGTACCTGTATACCATGAAACAGACCAGTGAAGGGATTGCATTTGTAGTTGATGCAGAATATGGCATATCAGAAGATTCCGCCGGTATCGGTGAAATATATGACACTCCCACAGAAGAGATGAAGCTGGGGTTCCAGGTCCCGATTGCCGAAAATGAGTATACAACTGATCAGTGGGGCACGGTCATTTCAGGGTATGCTCCGGTGAAGAATGCTGCCGGAGAGGTCACCGGCATCGTCGGTGTTGACATGAGTGCGACCCGGGTCATCGAACGACAGGACTTTATCGGGAACATCATCTACCTGATCATGCTGATCGGTATCGGTATCACCGCAGTTATCATCGGGATCATCAGCAAGACCATGATCCGGGATATCCGGAGCCTGAATGATTCGGCTGAAAAGATCTCAACCGGTGATATGAATGTTCTGGTGACGGTTGAACGAAATGACGAGATAGGGGAACTTGCCGGATCATTTAGCAGGATGGTCTCAAGCCTGAAGATCATGATGATGGACGATAGTCCCTAGGCAGGGCCTGTTATGTCAGATATATCAGAAAAGGTACTCGCCATAACTGTCCAGGTTTTAGGTCCGGCATCCAGGCGTTTCCTGGAGCGACAGACCAAATTTCACCTGGATGGTCTTGAATTTGATAACCTGAAAAAAGAGCATATCCCTGAGCTGGCAAAATGGGTTGGGATCTCTGCCCAGCTTATTATCGATGAAAAAAAGGCCGCTATGCTCGCAGAGACGATAAAAAAGATCTCATAATTTTTTTACCGGTTGACGGCCAGAAGAGCACACCGCTCACGAATGAGATCAGTCAACCGGTCAGGACCCGTGACCTCCAGTTCTTCAGGAGTTATTCCGAAAAACTCTATAAGTCTCCTGGTCTTTTCTTCAGCCATGTCATCCCAGTCTTCATCCGTGACCTCTTCCATCCCTGCAAGAAGGGATGTGACTGCCTCCGGTTTTGGGGGAATAATACAGAGATAACAGTCATTGATACCGGTTTCAGGTCCAAACGGGCCAATCTGTCCTGTCTGCCTGGTACCCGCGGCATAGAGCAGAACCTCCATCTCCAGACTTCGTGCGATCATCCGGTCTTCTTTCCATGCACGAATGGCATGAACAAGGGCGGTTTTCACATGCTCAAAACCGGCAATCATCTTCCGGTTCAGGCATACGATAGTCACACCATATTTTTCCCCGGCGGTTCGGATCAACGAAAGAAATTCTGCCCGGTCCTGAATGGTAACTCTTACCGGGATGATTCCATATTCATCAGTGTATCTGTATTCCTGTGTTAACATCCAAAATCCTCCCAGGAAGACTGGCCTCTTACTTTCTGTGTTTCAGGTATCTCTTCAGTATTCTGTGAACCTGAGTTTTTCTTTTCAGATTCAGAAAGGAAGGCAAGGACTTTCCTGGCCCGGGCTGATCCGAGAATATCCGAGAGAAGCGTGTCATCGGCCTTCAGCAGATCCGAGACCGTTATAATACCCGCACTCTGGAGTTTTTCAGCCATCTTTTTTCCAATACCCGGAACATCGGTCAAGAACTCAGGGCTTCTCTCCTGATCATCATCTTCAAAGGAGCGCTTTCCTGATCTCTTTCCCCCGGTAATCTCATCAATTACCTGCCGTGCAATCCCTTCCCCGATAATCCGTGCAATCCTTGGCAGACCTGCACTGGCCACCGCCTCAGGGTCTGGATATCCGGCGTTATAGAGACTTCTGGCTCTGACCCGCCCGATATTGCGCAGGGCAACGAGGGGCAGAAGCTCAGGTTTTACTCCATGATGAACCCTGACAGAGAGCGTCTTTACAACCTGGCTCATCTCAGGCATCTCAACAGATACCAGCCGTTCAGTTCCATGAAGCAGCCATTTACCGGAGTCTACAATATTATAGAGATCCCCTGCTCCGATTCCGTACCGCTCCTCTATCATCCCCTCTGAAAATTCATCAGCCCAGTCGGACAGAACAAGAGCGGTTTTCAGACCGGAGAGCCAGAGCCCTTCCTCTTCCTGTTCAAAAGGAAGCGGTAACATGAGGTCATCCTTGTGTTTAAACAGAAATGTTCGCAGAAGCTGGGTGTCTGCAGACTTGAGATACAGCCGCTGCATATCAGGCGAGACACAGATTACATGAAGCAGCCCGATAAGTGTCGGGGCTTCGCAGGATTTCAGACTGTCCAGGATAAGGCGTGCCGTGCAGGGATTCAGGTACAGCCGGGAGACAAGACTGCCCAGCCTGGTTGCAGACAGATTGTTCTCATTCTCCTGAACCATCCCTGCTGTAGTCAGGAACCGGATTGCATCAGAGACCAGTCTTGGGAGAGAACGGGTTTTTGGATGCTGATAAAAGTAAAAGGTCCGTTCCATGAACGCAGCCAGGGCATCCTGATCATGGGCAAATCCTGTTGCAATAAGAGAGAGTATGTGGGCACACAAAGATGCATCATCCACGCACTGCGAATCGATCCGTTCCGCTTCTGCATCAATGAACGTTTCAAAAAGTCGTTCAACGGTTGGAGCATCCTTCGCCAGGAGAACAGCCTCTCCATAGGGATCAAGATGGGGTCGTCCTGCCCGTCCGGCCATCTGGTGATACTCCCCGACCGGGATCGGGACCATCCCAAGACCTGAGGTGAACCGGGAATAATCCCTTATGATGACCCGTCGGGCCGGAAGATTCAGACCGGCGGCGAGTGTCGGGGTAGCCGAAATGACTTCAATATAGCCGTTTCGAAACCCTTCCTCAATAATCGTTCGTTCCTGCCGAATAAGACCTGCATGGTGGAATGCCGCCCCCCGCTCAACACAATCGGCAAGGACATTTCCTTCATCCCGGTCCCGAAGTCTGCGGAGCTCTTTTGCCAGGGCCTTAGAGTCAGGGCTGCCGGTTTTGAGTGCTCCTGCTGCTTTTTTGGCAAACCCTTCGGCATTTCTTCGTGAAGAGACAAAAACAAGACACTGTCCTCCTTCTTCAATGGTATCAAGACAGAGGTTCAGGTCATCATGCTTGGTTTTTCCCTGGATCGGCCGTTCCGATCCGGAGAACCGTATCTTCCCGTCATAATAGACTCCCTGCCGCAGGTCAACCGGTCGCCAGGTGCTGGTGATCAACGTAGCTTCAAGCCATTCCGCGAGCTGGGCCGGGTTTCCAATCGTTGCAGACAGACCGATGATCTGCATATCAGGATTAGTATACCGGAGTTTGGTGATGACCATCTCAAGGGTTGCCCCCCGATTTTCAGATCCGATCAGGTGGACCTCATCCAGCACGATGCAGCTGATCTGTGAGAGCCAGGGTGTCCGGTTTCGAAGCAGCGAGTCGGTCTTTTCACTCGTTGCCACAATGATGTCGTTCTCTCCAAGGTATGCATCGGTCCGGTCAAGATCGCCGGTGGCAATACCGACCCTGATGACCCCTTTCTTCGAGAACTCGTCATATTTCTCAGAGGCGAGTGCCCGAAGCGGCACAATATAGAGGCATTTTCCCCCCCCGGCAATCCGTGACCACATCGCCATCTCGGCAAGGAGGGTCTTTCCACTGGCGGTCGGGATTGATATTAACTGATTTTTCCCTTCCAGTAACCCCTTCTCCACGCATTCCGCCTGTGGCGGATATAATGATCTGATCCCTTTTGCATGGCATGCTTTGATAAAAGAGTCAGGAAGGGGGAGTGATGCAAGGTCCATGGATTCACCAGCGGAAAAGGAAAGAAAAGGGCATGGGAGTCCTGTTAGTAGTAGTAACTGATCATATCCTGTTTCAATTCACGCCTTTTCTTCTCAAGGAATGAGAATACCGATTCATGTGATACACCCTTAATGAGCATCTCAACCGCTTCCCTGGCGATCTTCACCTGTTCAATGGTGCCGATGATACCGACGGTCTTCCCATACACGGAGATCTCTGTCGCCGTCATGTCCTGAATCTGGGCCCGTGACCGGCCGTCACGTCCGATGATCCTTCCCCTGATCCGCTCAATTTTTGAGTCGCTCCCGGCGTATTCGGAGAGTTCGATGATCTCAAGATAGAGGTCAGGATCACTTAGTAATATTGCCGCCCGTTCAGGGGAGAATCCCCGGGCTATTGCTTTTACCGTCTCGACTGCCTGGATAAATCCGTCCGCATCCTCACCCTCGATGCTGACCAGACCCTCCTCACTGTCAACCTGTATCCTCGTGTTTGTCTTCTCCTCAATCTCCCTTTTTGTCAGTCCCCTTTTTCCAATAAGAACCCCGATTCTTTCCTGGGTTATCCGCGTTTCCTGTTGCATAATTACTCCAAAATGTGGTTATTGCGGCGATGATCCGCACAGTTCTTCAAGCGTATCTGATACCTCTATGGTAGTGCACTGCTCACTAAAGAACCGGTTCAGCTGTTCCAGATCCCGTTTTAAAAAACCCGGAGCATGAGGGTGATCCAGGGTTACTGCCTGACCCATATCTATCAGGTATGGATGTCCTCTCCCATAGAGAATGTTGTATTCTGAAAGATCCCCGTGAACCAGTTTTGCTTTTCTCCACAGGGTCCTGAGATCCTCCAGTATCTCGTCATAGACTGCCTGGGGATCTTCATACTCTGCAAGCCTGAGCTGGGGAAATGCCCCATGTTCATCTCCCAGAAAATCCATGACCAGGACATTCCGGTCAAAAACCAGGGGATGTGGCACCAAAAGCCCGACCTCTTCTGCACGTTTCAGGTTTGAAAACTCTTTCCTGGTCCAGGCAAAGATAACATCCCTCCTGCCTTTCCCGATATTGATAAATCTCCGGTCAGCAGTGATGTAGTCCTGCATCTTTTTAAAATTTGCAGTCCGTGTCAGGTATATCTTGACCGCCACAGGAGTCCCGTTCCGGTCGGCAAGATAGACATTCGCTTCTTTTCCGGTGGATATGGGCCCCCCCATTGCCGTCAGCCACCCTTTTGAAAGAAGCTTATAAAGGCCGAGGAGGGTGTATTCATCAAATACATCATCCCTGACCTTTAGTTGATCCAGTCCCTTTAATTTGGCTCTGAGTTCATCGACCTTCTTATCAAAATCATCAGTCTGTCGATCTCTCAAGAACTCACCTGGGACTTATTTAAGATAATCACGGACCGGAGCCAGGATGGTAACAAGGCTTTCTGCAACCGCTGTCTTCAGATCAGCCGGATGAATTTCAGCTTTTGCATATGCCTGTTCCATCTCCTCATATGATCCAAATGTCCGGTTTCCACCGAACTTTTCCGGCCGTTCAATGGCCACGGTATCAAGTCGTGGGAAGATGTGATGCTGCAGAACCTGCAGGACCGGGTTATCCTCTATCTCCGGAGGACAGAATGCCTTTTTCATCTTCTTCCTGATATCTTCCTCTGACTCTGCTACGGATATGTAATTGCCCTGGGAAGAGGACATCTTCTTCCCGTCAAGTCCGTGAAGAATGGGGACATGAATACAGACCGGGGAGGGATAGTTTTTCGCTGGCAGATACTCACGTGCCAGCATGTGAATCTTCCGCTGATCAATCCCGCCAAGGGCAGCGTCCACACCAAGCATGGCAATGTCAGCCATCTGCATGATGGGGTATACCATCTGTGAGACGGTCGGGTTGTCCATCTGCCGTCCCACCTCGTCCATACTCCGTTTGGCACGGTTCAGGGTGATGGCCTGTGAGAGCTCATGGACCAGAATCTGGTATTCAGGGGAGAGCTGGAAACTGGACCCAAGCACATATTTAATGTCAGTCAGGCCAAGCCCTTCAAAACAGCGGCGGTTATATTCAGCCAGTTTTTTAACCTCTTCCATCGTTCCTTTCCGGTTCAGGAAAGCGTGGAGATCGGCAAGGAGAACAGTGACTTCAAAACCTGCATCTCTCAGGTCTATCAGTTTATTGATAGTAACCAGGTGCCCAAGATGGATCTCTCCACTTGGCTCATATCCTGCGTAGACCTTTCTGACCGGACGGTCAAGGAGGGAACGCAGTTCCTCGTCAGTAACGACCTCGACCGTGTTCCGTATTACACGGGCGTATGTATCCATTCTGAGGAGGTTTGTATTGGATCGTGATAATAGGATGAGTGATTAGAGGGCAGTAAACTGCATTGCCTCGTTGGTCATCCTGATGGAAGTCTCCGGGTCTTTGACTTCTCCCATCATCGCGCGGATTGCATCCACGTTCTCAATGACAACATCAGCCTCCTGGTGGATAGCCTGGAAGAAGAAGAGTTCATTTCCGACCATGTTCACTGATGCCTCAAATATCCCGTTTTCCCATAGGTCAGAACGCGGCCGGCCCATATCCATTACATACTCTTTCAGTTCTGCTGTGCTCTTGATTGCAGTCTTTGGCTGGACAAGGCCTATCCGGTTGTGACTGCGCATCACTGCGAGCACATCATCACGACTGACTTCTTTTTTTAGTTCAATAGTGATTGCGTGCATGTGCATCTGGGTCGTCGGCACGATCATTGCCATGGTTACAATGTTGATGTGTGGCAGAACCGTGTTGAGGTCAGGTCCGTGATGACTTGGAATGGTTGGCGGGTCAAGGACGACAGCATCAATCGGTCCCTTCTTGACCACATGCGGGTCGGCTCCTCTTCTGACCATGACCGCACGGACTTTCGTGACTCCGAAAGCGTCATCCATGGCCTTGATAACCCGGCACAGACCGGTTGTATTACAGGATACCACCCTGACAAACTGCCTGCCGATTGCATCCTTATAATTTGCATGGGCGTTGAACGAAAATCCTGCAACTTCGTGATCTTCACCACCCTGCCAGATGGCCTTCACCCCTGCTTTCTCATAGAGTGCCTTGTTGGATGCACCCACTCCCCCCGGGGTCCCGTCAACAACAATATCAGCCTTTTTCAGCATGTCTTCAACTGAGCCGGCAACCGGGATTCCTGCTTTCACAAATGCATCCTTCTTGCTCATGTCAGCGATGTAGATCGGGTACCCTCTCTGAACGGCAATCAGGGCCTCTGCTGATGGTTTGGTCTTTGAAACCCCGATGATCTCCATATCTTTCTGGGCAAAGACCGCATCCGCAACACGCTTTCCGATGGTTCCATATCCATTAATTGCAACTTTGATCATCTTGTGGACCTCTGAATAACGGTGATTGAATTTGGTATCTGCTTTATAAATACATATAATAATCCCCTTACAGTCCGATCACCGGTCCGGTCAGGGTGTCCGCACTTCAATCTGAAGCACATCGGTATCTTTTTCAGCAAAAGATTGAAGAATTTGCAGTATATCATCGTGGGGATCAGATGGGTAATAAAAAAGATGTCCCTCACAGGAGCAGTCTGATGACCCGAATCCCGCTATAACGGTGCCGGTCATTCGCCGGGCAAGAGGGCATTCTATTCTCTCTTCGGTGTGGATACAATAGGCCCGGATTACCTGAAAACTGGGAGAAAGAAGGAGTGAGTCGATATGCCACCGGGGGCTTTTATTTTTTTTCTATATTCAGTCTGAAATGTCGCATCACCCGGGAAAATCCCCCTGATCCCAGGGCAGATCCGACATATGCATGCCATCCGGGAGAAAATGTACTCTCTCCCCGTGCTCCTACCTGAATCCTGCATTCATCATTCTTCAGAAGGAGGATGTATACTCCTTTATCCATAGGCTGACTGTATGAGGGCTGCAGCTGCCTTGATAAACCGCTGCCCGTTCTCCCGTGCAGGAATTCCATGACCGGGGTACAGGCCTCCGACCTTCAGCTCGGTCAGTTTCTGTATTGAGTCGGAAAGGGTGCTCCTGCTCCCGCCCGGGAAGTCATATCGTCCGAAAGCCCCGTCAGAAAAGACGGTATCTCCTGATATGAGTTCTTCTGATGTTCTGTCATACAGGCAGATGCTTCCTGGTGTATGGCCGGGTGTATGAATTATCTCATATCCTTCGATCACTTCCCCCCCATGGAGGATGATATCAGGGATGATCCCGGGTGAATGCTCCCCGAAATGCATTGCAAGGCTGAGGTTG
>CAYWHV010000018.1:15410-17076 GCA_964458045.1 uncultured Methanospirillum sp. | reverse complement strand
GTCGGGATGAATCAGCGTCTGCAGGAGATGCTCTCCTGTATGTGCGAAGACCGTGGTGCAGCATTCTCAGTCCCGATTCCTCAGTATCTCGGGGATAATGGTGCCATGATTGCATACACGGGGAGGATCATGCTTGAGTCAGGATCGATTCTGCCGGTTGAGCAGTCACGGGTGAATCCCTCGTATCGTGCAGACCAGGTCGAGGTCACCTGGAGGGAGGAACCGATGGCTTTGGATCGTCATCCGGATGCATACAGTGCGCGGGGTGCGGAGGCCATCGTCCGGTTCTGTGACGGAGCAGCATCGAAGATCCGGGTATCAAAACGATACCGCCACCCGGAACTTGACCAGAGGCTGATTGCAGAGCGAACGAGGGCTGAGGCACGACTCATTGCCGAGGCACGAAAGGCCGGGGTCAGGACTCCGATCATCCGTGAGATAACACCTGACACGATTGTCATGGAGCATATCGACGGGATGAAACTCAAAGAGAGCCTCTCTCCTGCACTTCTTGAAGAGACCGGGCGGATGGTCGGGAAACTTCATGCAGCGCAGATAGTGCATGGTGATCTGACAACCTGCAATTTCCTGGTACAGGATGGCAAAATCTGGCTTATTGATTTTGGTCTTGCCGGAACATCAGCAGAGATTGAGCACCGTGGCGTGGATATTCATGTCCTCTTCCAGGTCCTGGAGAGCACGTCCAGAGAATCAGACATTCTGAAAGAGGCGTTCATCCGGGGATATCGGGAAATGATGAATGAGGCGGATGAGATTCTGAACCGGGAACATGAGATTGAACTGCGGGGAAGATACCTGTGAGAATTACGTTTGTTACCAGCAATGAACACAAGGCACGGGAAGCTGCAGGAATCCTTGCGGGACTTGCCGAAATAGAACATGTTCCCCTGGAGATACCCGAGCTCAGGTATGAATCGGTGGCAGAGATTGCAGCGGGAAAAGCAGCATATGCCTACTCGGTCCTGCAGCGGCCGGTCATTACCGACGACACCGGACTCTTTATCCATGCACTCAATGGATTTCCCGGTACATGTGCTGCATATGTCCAGAAAACCATCGGGAATACCGGAGTCCTGATGCTCATGGCAGGATTTGCAAACCGTTCCGCCACATTTGAGACAGGAATTGCATACCATGACGCGGATTGCCAGAAATCATTCACCGGGGCTATCAAAGGCACTATCGTGCTTCCCCGGGGATGCAGCGGATTCGGGTATGACCCTGTCTTTGAAGTGAACGGGAAAACCCTGGCAGAGATGACAGAGGAAGAAAAGAATAAAATCTCTCACCGGGCCATCGGACTGCAGGCATTGCGGAGATGGCTTGCTGAAGAGAGGCAGTAGACATAACCCTTATGTGAGGATACAACCCTCTATATAAGACAGATATTTACGGAGAGATCATATGGCACGTTTTCCTGAGGCAGAAGCACGACTTCTCAATGTTAAAATTTGTATGCACTGCAATGCCCGAAATCCAGTCAGGGCGACCAGTTGTAGAAAATGCGGGTATGTACACCTGCGTCCAAAGAACAAGGATCGGAAAGCCTGATCATTCAGGCTGAATAAAACGTTACTTTTTTCCCTTTTGCGCTATATTCTCCTTTGAAGGTTTCGATATTACGCTTGTACCCGATCCGGTCTGT
>CAYWHV010000018.1:0-15400 GCA_964458045.1 uncultured Methanospirillum sp. | reverse complement strand
TCTTCCCTGACCCGCATCACATATGCTTCATCTTCCCAGTCTGCGGTATAGACATAGATGACTTTCCGTTCATCCCGTGCGTCCGGGTCAGGTTTTGCCGTTGATACTTTTGCTGAAATACCTAAGGTTCCTTCCCATGTCAGGTCACGGATCTGACGCCAGATGTCATCCACCAGGTCTGGCGGGAGAAATACCAGCCATTTCCCGGCCTTTTCAATGTCCGCAGCCCGTCCATCGACATGAGGTGAGTCCTGTTCAATCCACCTGGCCTGAAATGTCTGACTTGGAATGACGCCTTCCCCTTCACGGATCATCCGGTAGATCTCTTCAGGAGATTGAAACTGGCTGATGAGCAATCCGTATACTTCCGGATAAGTTTCAGAAAAGTCAGTGAATATTTCATGAAAGAGATCTTCAAAAGGTTCGCCGCTTTCAACAATGAGAGAGAGGGATTTTTTACGCATATGCAGCTGGCTTCTGAAAAAGAACTCAAAAATGGCATATGCGCTGTCCGAGAGTTCAACCGTATCAGCTGCGTCCATGCTCAGGAATAACGCCTGACGGGGAAAAATAGATATTGGTTTATCTAAAAGAGAGTGGTGTTCGGATACACCATGGAGAGGCCAAGTAATGCTTCTTCAGCAGCATCTTCGTCAGCATCTGCCTGGGCTTTCAGAGAGTCACGCATGTCTTTATTGTGTGTTCCAAGTCCACTTTCTTTATTGAGCTCCTCATTTGCCTCGCTGCTGGACACGAGGTAGAAGAGCAGTTTGGAAACATTGAAAGCGACCGGGTAAAATTCAGGGCTCACCTTCATCGCAGTTACGGTATAATAGGCTGACTGGACATCAATCCGCTCAGAGCTGTTCAGGGCTTTGTCACTGATCCCATTGATAACCGGAGTGACCAGGGTCAGGAATTTTTCATCATCATATGGCTCTGAATCATTCACCTTTGGCGTCATGGTCATTGGCGTCGGTTCAGCAGCATAACAAAACCCGCATGATGCAATGACTGCAAGAAGCAGAAATGCTAGTTTCCACTGTTTTCGTATCATAGGTATATCACATGAATGTCTGTGTCCCGATGAGAAATAGTACCCTTATCCTGTTTACCGGCTTGTTGATGGGAAAAAGGAAGCTTTTGAGAGAAAGACCGGGGTGACAACAAGAACAATAACCGCAGACAGGTAAAACACGGAACTGATACCGATCTGGTCCATGAATAATCCACAGACAACGGGAGATATGATCATTCCCATACTCATGACCATGTTTATCGTTCCCATGGCTGCCCCCTGCCCGACATCCCTGCCGGTTATGGTGACCAGGGCATACATGGCCGGTACTGATATGCCTCCTCCGATCCCCATGAGCAGGGCAAAGAAGAGATATGACCAGAGACCTTCAAAGCCCGGCACCAGGGCCAGTGCAATTGCGACAGTAATACACCCTGCTGCTATGAGGAGGTATTTGTCAAACCGGTCTGCAAGCCTTCCGCACACTCTTTGCAAAAAGGCGGTTGACAAAACGGATACCGATATAACAAGGCCAGTCTCCCCTGCAGAGAGGTTCCCGACATGGGCAGCGATGACGGGCAGAAAGACCATGAATGTTCCATTCGCAAATGCATTCATGAGCTGGTATAACAATGGAATCCGAAGACCCGGATGGATGAGCAGGTGAAGTATCGAGGTCTGTTCTTTTCGACTTCCCTGGTACCCGGGGAGGAAGAAAAAGCAGGTAAGCAATGCAACCCCCGTCAATGCTGCCATGCTGATAAACGCCATATCCATACCAGCGATATCAGTGACAATCCCCCCAAGGAACGGACCCAGCCCCATTCCCAGAAATATTGAGCTGGTAAACGTGCCAAGATACCTTCCTTCCATGCCAGGTGGAGCAATATCGCCGATGTAAGCCATCGCAATGGGAAATACCATAGCTGATGCAATGCCCTGCAGAAACCTGATGCCGGAGAGCTCAAGTACTGAACCGGCCGGGACGTACAGGAGGGAAAAGACTGCAAAGAGAAGCAGCCCGGTGATGATGAACTGCCGTCTTCCACAGGCATCAGAGTATCTCCCAAAGAAAGGCATGGCTAATGCCCGCGATAATGCAAATGAGGAGAATATCATCCCGATGCCAAACCCCGAAGCGCCAAGGGTCTCGGCAAAACGGGGAAGAAGCGGTATGACAATGCCAATCCCGAGCGTGGTAGAAAAAACCGCCACATAGAGGGAGATGAACAGTAACCGGTGATCCTTTTCGGTGATGGGAACAGGATCGCTCGCAGGCATACCGTATTATTACACCTGATTCCATAAGAGAGCCCCATACACATTGATTCATGACCATGAGATCGCTTATTATCTCCGGGCACTGAGATCCTGATAGAACACACGCAGTATGGCAGGTACAGATATACACCAGGGATGTGGCAACCGGTTCCTCGGAATTCTGGTAGATCTTGACAACACCCTGTATGACTTTGGGTATGCAAAGGAAGAGGCATGCAGGAAGGTCGTTCAGGCAGTGGGAGTTGGAACGGCAGATGACTTAGTACGGGCATTTTTATTCTCTCCCTTTGGGGTTGAGAGCCCGAAAGCCATCCAGTCATTTTTATCAGAGCGGGGAATCACCGACACGGACATTTTCATGCGTGCGGTGCAGGTGTACACAAAAGCAAAAATAGAGGCTATTGAGGCATATCCCGGCGTATATGAAACATTACTGAAGGTACATACGGCAGGTATGAAGATCGGAGCAGTTACGAATGCAAGCCATGAACATGCAACCGAGCGGCTCATCCATATCCAGACCGCTGATTTCTTTGACTGCCTGGTAACTCCTGATAATGCTGGGATAAAAAAACCAGATCCTGCGATCTTTCTCCATGCTGCATCCCTTCTGAAGATACAGCCCCACCAGATATGTGCTATCGGTGATAATCTGGTCAATGACATCAGACCGGCAAAAGAAGCGGGAATGTGCACGATTCATGCAGAATATGGAAACCGGCTGCCACCGGAGTATTCAGAAGGAATTATTGCTGACTTTTCAATCAGTTCCTTTTCAGATATCCTTCCTATTCTGGGGCTCTGAAATCAGGTGACGGTTTTTCCGACAACTGATTCAACCGCACGTTTCCAGTTAGTCATATCCTTGATCGTCTGAATATACCCGATGACTTTACCGGACGTATCAACAATAGGAGAGGCTTTTGCCCAGACATATGTCCCTTTTCCATCATGAAATGATGGAACAAAGGCTTCGGTGTAAAAACTGTTTCCGACCCGTGAGACCTGTGGGAAAACCTGGATTAATTCTTTTGGTGACAAGTCAAAGAGATCGACCAGAATGGGAAGAGACGGGGTTGTGTTTTTAATTACCTCCTGGTACTTGAGTGAGCCGATCATCTCATGTTTGTTCAGACCGGTAAGGATCTCCATCGCTTCATTCCAGGCAACAACCATACGGTCACGAGAGACGATAAAGGTGGGATCACCCATCTGGTCCACCGTTCCTTCCAGCTGTTCAACCATGAGAGCCAGGGACTCTTCCATGGTCCGCTGACTGGTAATGTCAAGGGCCGAGATAAGGGTGCACAAGTGGACTCCGGTCCGATCAAATACCCGTGAGAGGTGTACCTGAATCACCAGAGAGGATTCTTGTTCATCCGTGTCAGAAAAAACCCGGGTGAAGTTCCCTTTTTCATTCAGAGCAGCCCTGATATCCGGAATGGAACCGATGATCTGGGGATAAAAACTTAAACTCCACTCAATGGATCTGCCAACAAGGGTTCCGTCCGGAACACGGGAGAAAATCCGCTTGAATGAGGGATTGGCATACATCACCACATCATCGGGTGTGATGATCGCCATACCCTCATAGGAATGGGCAATTGCAGTATCCTTAATCTCAAGTTCCCGGACCATCCTGACCCAGTGGGTGACGTCATAGAGGTATGCAATCAGACAGATGGGATTTGATTCAGAATCATTGACACCGGATATGGTAACCGAGAGATTTATCTGCGAACCATCCCGGCGAACCCCGTCAACTTCAAATGCATATCCAGACCGGTCCTCAGTCAGCTGATTTTGAGAAAGGACGGACGCAATTGATATCTCAACTCCTTTGGCAAAATGATCAAAAGGCAGACCGGCAACCTCATCAGAATCATGGTACCCCCAGAGATCCAGAAATGCCCTGTTTACATAGGTGATCGACCCTTCCATGGAGAGAAGCGCAATCGGAACGATGGAAGAGTCCATGGCATGACTTTTAATTAATAACTCCCGTTCTGAATTCTTCCGTTCAGTGATGTCCCTGCCAACTCCCTGGTACTCAAGAATGCCTCCGGTGTCATCAGCCAGCATCCGTGACACCCAGTGATACCACCTGGACCGCCCGGAGGGAAGTTTAAATTCAAATTCTGATTCAAAAACAGGGGACAAAGGAGAACAGCCCTGCATGCCGTTTTTTATCTGCCGGGCAGCTTCGGGATATATGAATTCAAATAAGGAGTGATGCAGTGCCTCTGTCAGATTCATCTGGAAAAGTCTGCAAAATGCCCCGTTTGCAAACGAGATAGCCCCCTCACGGCTATACCTGCAGATGAGTTCGGTCTGGTCTTCAACGATACCACGGTACCTGGCTTCACTGATACGAAGCCGCTCCTCCATCTCAGTCTCAAGAGTGACATCTTCCACGATAATTGTCAGACCGGTGCGACCGTCATCAAAAACGGTTTTGATATATTTTACTTTAAAGAACCGATGCCAGTCATATTTATTAAAGGTGACAACTGCGGTATGTTCTGTATCTGAATCAGAATCAAAATAGGTGTCAAAATGAAAAGCATTTAAAATTTCCTGTGGAAGCATCAGATATGACATGCCGGTAATTGATGGAGCATCCTGGTCAAACATTCTGCAAAACCGCTCGTTAACCTGGATTATCCTGCCATCATTTGAAATGACGAGAATTCCTTCCTTGGTAAAGCCCAGAAGACTGGAGATTGGAACCCGTTGTGAGAGGTAGTATACCTTGGCAGCCCCCATCTGCTGCATCTCCACCGTTCCGGAAATCTGAAGAATCTCCAGATATTTCGCAACAGAATTCCGGTTACATTTCAGACGCTGGGAAATTTCCGAAATTGTAAGCCCTCTGGGGTAAATCTTAAGCAAACCGCGGATGCGGTTCAGAAATTCCCCATCCTCAACCATAGATCCATTTCCTCAATTTCTCCCAGATAAACATATGCCATGCATCCGAAACATCATCGTTTTTCAAATATGAGAGTAAATAATCATCATTTTTAGAATTTAACAAAAATATGTCATTTATGACATAAGATAAATGAAAGGATCAAACCGCAAGATGTATCAGCTATTCGATGGATTCTAACATATTGGTTATTCGGTTCTTGGATCACAAACCCGGATAATAAAAGAGAAGGCAGATATCCATGCGTCAGGTGCGTACGATGAGCGGTGGTTCCCTCATCAGTCGGTTTACCGTAATCCTATTGATTATTTTAATCCTGTCTATTCTCTCAATAACAACACTCTGGTATATTGATACCAGAAATCAGATTGAGTCACGTTTCTCTCTTCAGCAGAACCATTCTGAACAGATTCTCCGCCAGTCGGTCATATGGATTGACGGGGGTATCCGCCTGTATGAATACTCATTTGAGCCAGGGATGAAGGAGGCGATGGACATCTACCTGGCAGCCTATAACATGTCAGGTGGGGACATCACAACAATGGATCTCCCTTCTCTGAAAACCCGCCTGAATGAAACGATGGGTGGAACATGGGATCTCTATATCATTAATGCAGAGGGCACAGTCGTTCAAACAACCTACACACCGGACCTTTTTTTAAATTTTCGTGATTATAATTCTTTTTTTAAGACACTCACACAAATCAGGGAGGACGGAGTTTATGTGATCGACAGAACGGTAAAGGGGTTTGTGAAAGGGTCCCCCAACCGGAAATTTGCATACCAGGGCACTCCTGACACAAAATATGTCCTTGAAATAAGCAGAAATTTTTTAAAATTCATTCCTGAAGAGACCGAGACCTCATATGCCGAATTAGTTAAAAGTCTTCCCAGACTGAACCCGGATATCGTTTCTATTGAACTATATAATACACAAGGAGAGATTGTAACACGATGGAGTAGAGATTCAAGCCATGGGAATATATCCCCACAATCACTGGAAAAAGTCATCAGAGTAATATCTGAAAAAAAGAGTGAGTATGATCATGATCCTGTCCAGAACCAGGTTAGTTCAATTGTATATCTCTCCATCCATGATTCCAGATACCCGTCATCACCGATGATGAATCTTGTCGGACGGATTGTTTATTCAACTCAGGAAATTCAGGCAAAAATACTGGAAATTTCACTCATTTACATCACCACCCTTCTTTTTACCCTGCTTATCGCAGGCCTGACTGTCTGGAAGACATCACGATTCTTTTCAAACCCGGTGAAAGGTCTTATTGGTGATCTAAACCGGATAGCAGACGGAGACCTGAATCATCAGATCAGAGAGACTGGCATCCTTGAACTGGAACAGATTGAGGGGGCCATCAACCGGCTGGTATCAAACCTGAAAAAGATGATCCAGACAGTACAAACCCAGGAGGAACAGGTAAAAGTTGAACTCTCGAGCAGGATCCAGGCAGAGGAGAATATCAGGCAATTGCTACAGGAAGTACAGGAGAAAGAACGCCAGATCCAGGAGAGTGAAAAGCGGTACCGGAGTGTTGTTGAGACACAAAACGAGTTTATCTGCAGGTTTACTCCGGATGGAACACATATCTTTGTCAATGATGCATATTGCAGATTTTTTGGGAAAAAGTGCACCGATATTCTCGGGACAAAATTCTCTCCGGAAATTCCGGATGATGAGAAATTGCTGGTAAAAACACATCTTTCAGGGCTGACTCCCGAACATCCGGCTGACCTGAATGAACATCATATCATTCTCCCAAATGGTGAGAGAAGGTTTATCCAATGGATCGACCAGGCGATATTTTCAGAAACCGGAGAAATCACCGAATACCAGTCCGTCGGTCGTGACCTGACAGAAATGAAAGAACTGGAGAGAAGTCTCCATGCATCAGACTCACTGTACCGGGAGACGGTCAATGCTATGGATGACGGAGTATTTGTTACCGACCAGACCCATTCCATCCTTATCTGGAATGGATGGAAACTAGGAGGGCTGGCGGGTTTACTCGGGGAACAAGAGCATCTGGACGGAAAAAACCTCTTTTCAGTTCTTACCTATCTGACTGAAAAAGACTATCGTGTGTATGATGAGGTCTTTTCTTCAGGCAAGGTCGCAGTTTATGAGACAAACATAGCGAAAAAACGGCCAATTTATCTTGAAACGAAGGTAATTCCAATTATTACCGACGACCAGGTTACAACGGTAGTCACTCTTATTCGTGATGTCACCCTACAGAGACAGGCCGAAAAGGCACTGCAAAAACTGAACCTGGACCTTGAGGAGATTATCAGGAAACGAACTGAGGATCTGCAGGCGTCGCTTGATGAACTGGACGCATTTGCGTACAGCGTATCTCATGATCTGCGGGGGCCGGTTCGTGCAATAGACGGATTCTCACACCTCCTGCTTCTGAAAGCCGGAGGGGCACTGGATGAAGAGAACAAGCACCTTATATCCAGGATCCGCGAGAGCGTCACAACCATGGATAAACTCATCCAGGATCTGCTCAGGTTTTCGAGGACAGCACGCCAGCCATTACAGGTTATTGACATAGAGATGGGTGGACTTGTCCGGGGAGTAATCACGGAACTGACCAACCAGCCGGAAAACAGGAATATTTCAGTTCACATAAAAGACCTGCACTCGTCAAAAGGGGATCCCGGCCTTATCAGACAGGTATGGTATAACCTGATCTCCAACAGTATCAAATTCACTCCCCTGGATTCCGTCCCGGACATAACGATTGGTTCATATGAGAAAGAGGATGAAATAATCTATTATATCGAAGACCATGGCATTGGGTTTGATATGCAGTACGCAGACAAGGTCTTTGAGGTATTTTCAAGACTGGCCCCATCTCCGGAAGCTGAGGGCACCGGTGTGGGCCTCGCACTGGTAAAGAGGATTATCCTCAGACACTACGGGAGGATCTGGGTGCGGTCAGGGAAAGGCAGGGGAACAACATTTTATTTCACAGTGCAGGGGAGAGATGGAAGCGAAAAGTGAAAGAAAACTAGAGATACTGCTCATCGAAGATAACCAGAACGATGTTGAGCTATTCCTGAATGTGGTTGACTGGATTAATATGGGTGACCAGGTCAGGGTCTTCCTTGACGGCAGAGAAGCACTGGATTTCCTACATGGCAAAGGTATGTATAAAGAGACGCCCGGTTCACTTCCATCAGTTGTATTCATAGATCTGAAAATGCCCCTCATCAGCGGCCATGAAGTCCTGAAAGCCATCCGAAAAGACAAACGGACGAAAACCCTTCCGATCGTTGTCTTCACCTCATCAGATCAGGAGACTGATATTGGAGAGACCTACAAATCCGGTGTAAACAGTTATGTTGTCAAGCCGGTTCAGTTTGAAAAATATGCCGAGACCATCAGGGACCTCATTAATTACTGGAGAAATGTGAACATACCCCCCGGATCGTTCAGGCATGATGTATGATCTGTTACTGATGAACTGCCCTATTCTTTTCTTATCACTTCAAACCGGATCTTCCCGTCCTCAATAATCCGTGCAACAGATCGTTCCCGTGGCGTAAGAGTCCCTGACCCGGTCTTTACCTCAACGATGACGATCTCTTTCAGGCACCCTTCTGAGAGACCATCAAACACAATAAAATCCACGGGTGAACCTAAAAATCTGGCATCAGACGGATGATAGGAAAACTCAGAAAACCAGGGGATCAGGTGCTCGGTGATCTTTCCCCTGATGACCGATTGGGATCGCCGGATCGCATCCTGACGAATCTTCTGCTCTTCCCGTCTCTGCCATTCTTTATATCTCGCCTCTGCCTGCACATCTGCCCGGGCATCCGCCTCTTCCCGTATCCATGTCTGCCACCGGGAATATTCATCCCTTTTCCAGGACTCAAAGAGCATGCGGGCACGTCTGTCTGCCCTTCTCCAGATCAGAACGATACCGCACAGGAGCACGATGATGAGCAGAATCAGAATCAGCGTGATTACATGAGAAGAAGAGAGAAGAGAAAACCCGTTTATGTCCATTGTACTGTTCAGATCAGGGTTATGAGGACAATATCGATTTGATGGCCTGATCCAGCCCGATTTTATTATATGGTTTCGCAAGGACGCCTGAGAAGCCATAATCCGCATATGAGATGATTGCCGGGTCTGAAAGATCGCCACTGGAAACCAGAACCTTCACCTCGTGATCCGATTCCCGGATGATGGAGATTACTTCGCGGCCGCCCATACCCCCTGGTATGGTGAGATCAAGGATAATCACGTCATACGGGTTTCCGTTCTCCCGGCCTTTTTTATACTCAGCCAAAGCCTCTTCCCCGGTGACTGCAATCGTGGGATCATACCCAAGTTTTTTCAGGAGGATCCCGGTGATTTCACAGATTGCCGGTTCATCATCCATGAGAAGAATGCGATATGCCATAAATCAGAATACTCAATGGTATGGACATCGGGTTATAAGACATTTATGTGTTGATATGTCGGATTCATCAGGTTCATGCATCATCAGAATAAACGTATTCTGGTTTTTGTGTACTTTCATCTTTACGTAACCGATTCCTGTAATCTTGTTTGCAAGTACTGCCGGGGAAAAATATTCGATACCCCGGAGACGGACTGCGGCGATATCACCATTGATGAATCAATTCCTGCTGAAGTGACCTTTCATCTCTCTGATCTCTACCGGTTTCTTGCACAGGATCCTGATGCGGTCCTGACCTTTATCGGAGGAGAGCCGACATTACGCCCGGACCTTATTCGGACCATCATGGAAGAGGCGCCGGTGTCACGGTTCATGATCCAGACAAACGGCACACTTCTTCACCGGTTTTCTCCAGATATCGTCAACCGGTTTGATACGATCCTCATATCCATTGACGGGGACAAAAAAACCACCGATGAGGGCAGGGGCGAAGGCACGTATGACCGGGTCATGGAAAATGTTCACCACATCATCGTGGGTGGATTCAGAAACGAGCTCATCGCCCGGATGACCGTGACCGAGCGGACAGACATCAGGTCTGCGGTCCGATACCTTGCCGATAATCCAGATTATTCTTTTTCTTCGATTCATTGGCAGATAGATGCAAACTTCTGGAATGACTATGCATTCAGATCCTTTCAGACCTGGGCACGGGAGTCATATATCCCTGGCATTCATCAGCTTGTTCAGGACTGGCTTTTGATCATCAAAGAAACCGGAGAAGTTCCAAAGTGGTATCCGTTCATCGACACCCTTGAGGATCTTCTTCGTGGCCGGACCAGCAGATTACGATGCGGGTCAGGGTATGCAAATTATACCATCCTGACTGACGGAAATATCGCACCATGTCCGATCATGGTCGGCATGAAAGACTTTTACGCAGGATCCATACGAGACGCATCTCCAAACGCCCTGCCGGTCATACCAGTCACAGGTGCCTGTGAAACCTGTGACATCCGTGAATTTTGTGGAGGGAGGTGTCTGTATTCGGCCATTGTAAAACCGTGGCCAAAAGAGGGTGCAGATCTCGTGTGTGAGACGGTACGGGAATTATACAATGCGATCACCAATATTGTGCCTGCAGTTCGTGAGATGATACGCCGGGGTGAGATCAGCATGGAGGACTTTGCCCATGAAAAGTATAATGGATGCGAGATTATTCCCTGAATAGCGTATCTCCTCTCTTTCATGAAACCATTCATTATGACTAATAAATCCAAAAGGTGTACTACATGAACATATCAGTCCTTGCCAGCGGGAGCAAGGGCAACTGTGTATATATTGAAGGGACATCCGGGGCTCTTATCATAGATGCAGGACGATCTGCACGAGAGATTCTTGGCACAAAAGATCGGAAGGGACGGCTTTCGGAGGCAGGGGGAAACCGTGACCTTATCGAAGGGATACTCATCACCCATGAGCACGGTGACCATGTCAAAGGTCTCGGCCCTCTTGGGAACGCCCTGAAAGTGCCGGTATATGGGACGAGCGGAACTCTTAATGCAGCAAGCCGGATGATTCAGTCAAAGAAAAACTTCACATTTCAATCAGTCCACCCGGGTGATCCCTTTTCTGTCGGCGATTTTACCGTAACGTCCTTTTCAGTGTCGCATGATGCAACCGACCCGGTCGGATACCTTATCGAAGAGGGAGGGCTCTGCATCTGTTACTGCACCGATACCGGAATTGTCACAACCGGCATGCTGGAGATGATAAAAAAATCGGACGGTGTTATCCTTGAGTCAAATCATTGTCCACAGATGCTCAAAGACGGGCCATACCCGGCCTTCCTGAAACGCAGAATCGCTTCTTCACGGGGGCATCTCTCAAATGAAGATGCCGGAACGGTCCTTGCAGAAATTTCCCGGTCTATCCATTGTGCCATCCTTGCCCACCTGTCAGAGGAGAATAACGAACCAGGTCTTGCCATCAGGAAAGCTCACGAAGCATTAGGTCTTGCAGCGGATGATGTGGATCTCTTTGCGGCATCATCAATTGATACAAAGACACGACCACCACATCGAAAACCAAAGCAGCAGTGCAGAGGGCAGTGCCAGGATGACTGCTGGAAGATAACCATCTCCCTGTAATTGACATGAATCATGATATTTCTTGAATTTGCAGAATTGTGTTCCCGCCTTGAAAAAATATCCGGAAGACTGGAGACCATTTCGATTCTGGCAGAGACGATAGCATCACTCTCTGAAGATGATCTTCCTCATTTCTGCCGTCTTATTCTGGGAAAGCCGTTCCCGGAATGGAGCGGGAAGAAACTCGGGGTAGGTCCGAATCTCCTGTATGAAGCAGTGGCATATGTTACCGGCAGAAAACGTGAGGAAGTCATTGAACGTCTGAGCCGGGTCGGGGATGCCGGTGCTGCGGTTGAAGAACTTCTCTCCCAGAAATCACAGACCTCATTTTTCACGGTTGAACTGACCCTTGCAGACATAATGGCTTCCCTTGTTGAGATATCTGGCATGGAAGGCGGTCGTTCCCAGAAAGAAAAAGTCCGGGTTATCCAGCGAATACTCTCCAGTGCCTCACCTCTTGAGGGCCATTATATCACTGCAATTCTCCTCGAAGACTTCCGGATTGGGGTCGGAGAAGGAAACCTTCGTGATGCCATTGCACAGGCCCTCATGGTCAACCCTGATCTCGTTGAGTATGCAAACCAGGTCAGAAATGATATGGGAGAAGTATCGGTGCTGGCACGAAAGGGAGAAGATGCTCTCCGCTCAGTCCGGCTGGTCCCGTTCCATCCGGTCAGGATGATGCTTGCCAGGCAGGGGACCATCTCTGGCGTCCTGGAAGAGGGAGATCCGGTCGCGGTTGAGTATAAGTATGATGGAGCGAGGTTTCAGTTTCACAAACAGAATGGAACCTGCAGGATGTACTCCCGCCGGCTTGAAGAGGTCACCGCAGCAATGCCTGATGTCGTCACACTCCTTGATGGTGCCCTCCCTGATGACGTGATAGTTGATGGAGAGGTCATTGCCGTTCAGGACGGTCATCCCATGCCATTCCAGACAGTCCTCCGGAGGTTTCGGAGGAAACACAATGTTGCCGAGGCAGCGGATGCCATCTCGATGATCCCAAACCTCTTTGATATCCTCTATTACAACCAGAAGATGCTCATTGATCTGCCATTTCGCGAGAGACGGGAGATACTGACACAGGTTGCATCACAATATGTAACGCCCCAGCTGGTTTCAGATACTGAGACAGAGATAGAGGCTTATTACCATACCGCTCTTGATGCCGGTCATGAGGGAGTTATGCTGAAGTTACAGGGGTCACGGTATACACCCGGAGTGAGAGGAAAAGACTGGGTAAAGATAAAACCGGAGGCCGACACCCTGGACCTTGTGGTAACCGGTGCAGAGTGGGGAGAAGGGAAACGTGCTCACGTATTTGGATCCTTCCTTCTTTCAGTCAGAAGTGATGACAGACTGGTCCCGATAAGCCGGGTGGCCACCGGATTTTCTGACGAACAACTGAGCTGGCTGTTTGATACGTTGCAGGATGATATCATCAGGAAAGAAGGAAAGATGGTTTATTTTGAACCCAGGCTGGTCTTTGAGATCGGGTACTCGGAGATTCAGAAAAGTCCTAATTACGAAGGCGGGTATGCTCTCCGGTTCCCCCGGTTCATTGAATTCCGGGAAGATAAGGACCTGAAAGAGGCAAATACCGCAGAAGATGTCGGGGAGCGATATATACAAACACACCGTTCCCTGAATAGTATATAAATTCATGATTCAGAAGAGAATGCTATGATTCTGGTAAAAAAGACAGGGAAATCTTTTTCTGAATTTCATTATCTCCGTTTAAAACTTTCCATTTACCAAATAGATTTATCTTTCCTGATATCGCATTCTTATACCCACTGGTCTCCTCTTGGAGAGACCACCCTACAACCTTACAGGAGGGATGGCGAATGAATGGACTACATCTAATTGCTGATATGTACCGCTGCACCTGCACTGCTGATCTACTGTGTGACCAGAACAAGTTAGAGAAACTCTGTGTGGATGCATGTATGAACGCTGGTCTTACCCCGCTTGGAACATATTTCCACCAGTTTATGGATGAAAATGGAAATAAAGCAGGAGTCACGGGCAACGTGGTTCTGGCAGAGTCACATCTCGCCATCCACACCTGGCCGGAAAATAACGGGGTGACTCTTGACGTCTATGTCTGTAACTATAGCCGGGATAATAGTGACCGGGCCAGACAAACCTTTCAGGAAGTAGCATCAGCTCTTGCCCCTGGAGAGATGGCAAGCCATGAAGTAATCAGGGGAGAGATCAACGCTGCCGGAGCTCTAGAAAATTGATCCATGAATAGAACCGATTTTTCAGACTACCTCTGTGAATCACTCACCGATAACAGCGGATTCTTCTTCAGGAAGGGGACACTTCTGGAACAGGGCGAGACACCCTACCAGGTTTATGAGGTCTGGGATACCCCGGAACTTGGAAGACTGTTCCGGCTTGACGGGTATTTCATGACATCAGAACGGGATGAATTCTTTTACCATGAGAATATGATTCATCCCGCCCTTGTCTCTCATCCTGATCCCCGGACCGTCCTCATTATCGGAGGAGGGGATGGCGGGTCTGCAGACGAGGTATTCAAGCATCCCTCAGTGAAACGGATCGTGCTCGTTGAACTGGACAAGGCGGTTGTTGACCTTTCACGTAAGTACTTTGAATCAGTCCATCATGGATCCCTTGATGATCCACGGATTGAGATTCTTATCGAGGACGGCCTGAAATATGTCCGGGAGATTGGACCAGGAAAAGGAGAGACGTTTGATCTGATCGTCCTGGACCTGACCGATCCCCTGGGTCCGGCTGCCGAGCTCTACTCACCGCGATTTATGGCAGAGTGCAAGGCACTTTTGAATGAGGGAGGGATGTTTGTCCTGCATATCGGACCGCCGGTATATGCGCCAGAGCGGGTGTCTGGCCTTATGAAAAACCTCAGTAGTGTCTTTCATATCGTAGCACCATACTTTGTGTATATCCCACTCTATGGAAGCCTGTGGGGCATGGCCTGTGCATCTGATACCAGAGATCCCAGGCAGATAGCCAAAATAAAAGTTGATGAGATCATCCGGGAACGCTCACTTCCGGACCTGCAGTATTATAGCGGGGCTACCCATGAAGCAGGATTTGCCCTGCCTGAGTACCTGAAAAAAATCCTTTCCTCGTAAATTTTTTAAAAATCAGCGGTGGGTAAAGTATGCCACCGCAGGATTGCCGGCTCTATCAATTCGTGCAAACCCGACCCGCTCAAACTGGACAATTCTATCTTTTGTTGTGACTGCTTCAGGTTCACATACCCCGTTGACATCCCCGTCCGGAGTTTTAAGGGTGCAGGGGTTTGCATGACCTTCAGCAAGCCACTGGATAATCGGGGCTTTCTTACTTCTGGCTTCCTGCAGGTCATCACCAGCATACTCTCCCCGGATGGTGTCACCTTCAGAAAGCACCCTGACATTGAAGAGATCCTTGAGCCTGATAAATGCTGCACCAGATGCCAGTTCAGCTCGTGGCAGGTACAGAGATCCCGCAAATGGAATCTCACGATATCCCCTGGATTCATCGCCAGGATATCTCATCGCTTTTGCCACAAGCGGATCACTTCCGGATATGGATACGAGAA
>CAYWHV010000017.1:0-17598 GCA_964458045.1 uncultured Methanospirillum sp. | reverse complement strand
GGGTATTCGGATGTTAAAGATAACATTAGCCTGAGCTTCAGTCCACGTGGGATCCGGATGAAAAACCGGGGAAAACAGAATAATAAGAACAGTAACCGGATCTAGGGAGTATTGACCTAAAAATAATGAGATGACCATAAGGATGAAGGGAGAGAGGATGATACCTGCAATCCCTGCCGATAATCCGTATTTATTCATCCATCCGGAGTGAACGATTTCCATAGCCAATACCTGTTGGAGGTCAGGTATAATATAAATGATCTATTATCAAATCAAGTAAAAATCATGTAATTACATCATTGAATAAAAGGCAAATAATGCATTTCAGTCATAGTTCTGCACAAAGAGATGGAAAATATATGGCGGAAATGATAGGAAGATAGAGGAATCAGATGCAAAATGCAGATTCAGGTGATACTGGTTCAGGGTTCTCCTGAATTCCTGCTTTTGCCTTTTCCTGCATTAACTCATCTAACCTCTCTGTTATTCTGTTCAGAACCTCTTCATCAGAGAGCATCCCCTCCGGCATATCAATCACTTTTCTGTACTGGATAGGAACATTATCCATCCGGTACACGATCCCCGGAACCTCTACTCCGGATATCCCCACCGGAATATGCAGGTCGGCAATTTCTGCAGCCATGCTCAGATTTGGATCAATCGTTATCCAGGTATGCTTTTTCAGATGTCTGACGGTATCCACCGGAAAATGAGCTGCTGCATCGGTTCCGATATTTATGAATAGATCAATTTCCTCACGGTTTGCAAGATCTATCGTGCTGGTCTCTCCAGGGTTCATATGAGCATGATCGCCCTTTGTTAAATCAAGGCAAAATGGAAATCCATATGACCAACACCAGACACGATTCGCTCCTGCGACATTAAAATGACCCCTCATGGCCATGATAGACCATTTTGATACCTGGTTCAGATCTCGTGTAAGGGAGATTGCGATGTCAATATTGTGGTTTCTGCCGTCAGTATGCGTCAGTCCCATCCCAAAAAAGAACACTCCGTATTTCGCTCGTTTTAAAATGTTTGAGACTTCAAGGATCGTCTGTTTTGGAATTCCTGCAACAATTTCCGGGATTTCCTTTTCATGTCCGTACATGACCATCCGGAATGCATTGAATAATTCATAATCATGCCCGGGCTTAACCTGGAGGTGGTAGTCAGCAACTCCTGCTGTATCTGTTTTCCTTGGGTCAACAACAATGACCTTACGTTCAATAAATCCGTTTCCTTTGAAAAAACCCAGAGGATAAATTGCATACCGGGACATATGCCGGGGATGAGCATGAACAGGATTTGCACCCCAGTACAGGATAACATCAGCCCGGTTTTTCACTTCTCCAAGGGTGCAGCTTGGGTATCCATTATCAAAATGAGCGATTAAGGAAGGGCCATGACAAATGGATGCACAATTGTCGAGAATGCCACATCCAAGTTCCATGAGGCGTGCAGCTGCTCTCTGCGCTTCGCAGGTCGTTGAACCGAACCCATACATCAGGGATTTTTTCGCATTCAATAGTGCTTTTGCAGCATAATCAACCGCATCTTCGTATGATATTTCCCTGATACTTCCATCTGGCTGGCGAAGGCGTGGCCGGGTAATACGTTCATGATTAGTTGCCTGAAGAAAAATCTCTGTACCGATTGCACAGGCATTCTCAACCTCCAGGATCTTCTTCCCGTCATCTGATACCGTAATCCTGACATCGTCACAGGAACACCCACAGTAGGGACACCCGATTCCTTCAAGGACTTTAGGCATCGATCCTCCGCAACCCTACCGATTCACATATCAGGTCACGTGCATTTCGCACTTTCACTCCCGGAGCCGGGGAGACAGTAACCGGGAATCCGCTGTACTGGGGAACCCCGGTTGATTGGGTTCTTATGGGGACAATCTGGTTTGCCCAGACTCCCTGCCTGATATGACATACTCCTGGGGGAAGTTCCTGTATTCCAATAATTGCAGTTACTATCACATCACCACATTCACTTACGACTCTGACCGGGGAATCTTCTTCAATACCCATCCGGAGCATATCAAGTTCATTCATTTCGATAACACTACAGGCATCAAAATACTCTTTTGATTGTTTCCCTTTTTCCATTGCGATGCCTTCTTCAATTGACCGGTGAGTAATCATGGTCAGAGTGCGTGGGGATGTCATAGCCAATCCGTCAAAAAAAAAAATTGAGAATCCTCTTATTCTCCAAGCAATTCTATAGCCAGGTCATAGGGATTTTTCGGCTTTTCGCTCCCTGGTTTATTGAAGAAAAATGTATGCGGGTTAATTTCCTTCATCTGATCAATCGTAAGGCGGCTGATAATATCCTGTGCGACCTGTTCAGCTTCCTTTGATTTGCCTGGGAATTTTAAAATGTATCCCATTTTAATATGCTTCAGCATTGCCTCTTTCAGCTCTGCATCAGTTAATGCACTAAAAGGGGTATATCCTTCTTGTTCTGGGCGGGGCATGATACTCTCCTTAATGGTTATTCTTCATACTCTGTTAAGTAATTGTCCATTATCTCTTTTGAGCCATGTGTATGGATGACTCTCCATACCGTGACCTGATAACTCCTGACTGGAGCACGATCAGGTCACAATCATTGCATAATTTCTCGAATTTATGGATATCCGGGAGCTGATGATACCGGTTATGGAGAGCAAGTTCAAGTTCATACAATCCTTGCATACCAGTTCCAACCGGAGGACGGGAAAACCAGTGATTAGACAGGAACAGGCCTCCTTGGGAGACCATCCCGGCAATTTTGAATAGCGTTGCAGGCAATGTATCCTGGTATGAGTACAGGACATGGGATGCAAGAACAATATCACACTCAGGTCCCTGGTATGATTCAAGGTCTCCTGAAATAACCTGGATTCGCGTTTTCATTCCGAACTTTTCGATATACTCCTCTGCAACTGAAGAACTGGCAGATCCAGTTAGAACGGTTGCTGTCATAGACGGATTATTTTGACAGGCCGCAATTGCATACAGGCCATGGCCACTCTGTACCTCCAAAAACGATCTGGCAGCTAAAAACCCGTCCCAGGTCTTGAGAATACTTGTCACATTCTGTATGGTTCCCCGAAGGGCCAGATTCGCCTCTGAACGAACTGATTGGGCAGACCCGGTGTCAAATGTCTGTTTCATCTCTGGATGGGTAAGAAACACATCGATATCTTTCCATGGTGAATCATCTGCAGATATGTTTCTGATATACTCTCCCTGATAGAACGGACTGTTTTTTACAAAATGCATCCGTGCTGCAGGAGAAATCACATACTCATCTCCGTTTTTACGGACCATGTCAAGATAATAAAGCATACCAAGGAGGCTTGTCATGTATTCCGGCCTGATACCGGTTCCGGCAGCGATCTTTTCAGGAGTTGCAGGGCCGTTATCAGAAAGCCATGAAAACAGGTCACATTTCAAGGCAGCGTTTATGACCATGTATTCTTTATACACCTGCACCAGGTCGTCTACAATTTCAATTACCGGAGATTCCGGAATTTTCAGGATATCCTGTATCTCGTCACTCATAGTATCACATTGTTACCAAATCTGAAAAAAAGAAAAACATACGTCACGATCTCCCTCTCCTCACATTTCCGGAACAGGGAGGCTGGTGGATTAAAAAAAGATTATTTTTTAAGGTAGATATTACCGTAGATAATTTCTCCCTTTTTCTTTTCCTTGCGTTCGCCAAGGTCTCCGATGTACTGGTCAAAGGTGTAGGTTGCTCCGTCAACTTCTTTCTCAACGGTTGCAACTTTCTTAAAACCAGGCAGCGGGTAGAGCAGGTTCCCGAAGATGTAGGCATCTCCCTTCACCATCTGACCTCCGACACGTCCTTCAACATCACCCTTGATGATAACCGTTCCGCCTTCTGCATGGGTCAGAACATGGATGAATGCATCACCTTCGATGATGATGGTACCTCCGGTCATGGCTGTGCCGATATCATTCCCTGCCTTTCCTTTTATCCGGATAAGGCCTCCAGACATCCCACGCCAGTCTCCACGGTAGGCACTCCCGACATGATTCTGGGCATCTCCCTCAACCAGGATCTCCCCGCCTTCCATGCCAATACCCAGGAATGTATCTGCATTCCCTTTTACCGTGATCTTACCGCCAGTCATCCAGCCGCCGATGTACATATCGGTATCGCCGTTGATGATTACCTCTCCAGCAGACATCTTCTGTCCGAATCGTTTCATCTTTCGGACATTTCCGTTTACCACGATCTTTGTGTCTGCAGCAGTTTCACCGGATTTTCCTTCAAACTTGAAAAAGTCTCCCAGTTTCCACTGGATCTTTCCTTCATGTGCCGGGAGATCTGCAATCTCTGCAAGGCTCTTCCCTGCAAACTGATCCGGAGTAACATTGTAGCATTCAAGGTATAATTCCGGCTCCTGTACCAGAGTCATTGTTACGGTTTCCATTCTTCATTCCTCCTTATGCTACATCCAGTTCGATTGCCCGTGGGTTATGCACATGTTCATCGAATACTGCATAATTCTCAAGATTTACCGTGTAATTCTTGGTAAACTTCTCTTTAATATCATGCATGACCTGAGCATTCTCAGCAATGTTAACCTTTGTCCAGAGGGTGTACTTGGGTGGTTCAGCAACAATCTGACCATCCCTGACAACCACCACACCTTCCTTAAGGGTGTATGCGGTGTTCAGGAAAGCAGCTTCAATGAGCTCTGGATCAGACGGAAGTTTGTTTGCATCAAGATCATAGATTGCAACGTTTCCATCAGCACCTTTTGCAAGGCTTCCATAGATATCAGAGAGACCAAGGGCCTTTGCCGGACCAGCACGAGTCATCATGGCAATCTCATACAGGCCAAGTTCACGATCCATTGAAGCAATGTTACTGGCTGCGATGACCTTGTCCTTCCACTTCATGGTGTCAAGGGTTGCTTCACGTGCTTTCTGTGACATCAGCCACTTGATAACACGGGGATACCGGGTAAATGGTCCTGCATTCGGGTGGTCAGTGGTGATATGGACCCGCATCAGATCTTTTGCATAGAGAGCGATTTCAAGACCTATGGCCCACTGGATACCGCAGACCTTGATATTCTTGTCATAGATGTATGGCACGATACCGGATCCGGTCTCAAGCTCGATGTCAACATTTGCCCACTTTATGTGGTTCAGCTGGTTGAGATGATACTCAAACGGACCATCAGCGGTCATCGTGGTTGTCTCATCAAGAGTAACCTGTCCCATGTCAACAGTAATATTTTTGTTACTGTTTACATAGTCCATGACTTCCTTTGCACCAGATTCAAAGTCTCCCCATGAGGTTCCCTTGTAGCTGTGGAACTGAAGGTGGGTGTTATGAAGAACTTGTTCTCTGCCGAATTTGTTCTTGGTTTTGATTCCTTCAGCGAGTTTCAGGGTCTCGATGGTGTCTTTGTAGTTGCCCGGGTTTCCAAGGTTGTTTCCATGGATGTGGACAGAGTGAGGAAGACCAAGGTATTCATTCGCTTCGATAAGGCCTCTGACAATCTCTGCCGGTGTGATATCAAAGTACGGGACCGGGTCGTTGATGGTTGTACAGTTCTCTCCCCATGCCCACGCTTCAGTTCCACCTGGGTTTACGACCTTGATTGCAAATCCCTTGGTGGCATTGAGCAGCCATGCGATATATGCTGCATTATTTTCAAGTTCTTTGGTTTTGATATACTCAAAGCAAAACCAGTTATTCCCGAACACTGGCATTGCAGCCTGGTCAAGGATTGGTGTGTCACGGAACTCTTCATGCACGTGAGGTGCAAGGAGTGGTGGCATTGCTGCTTCATTGGTGAACGTGTATCCCATACGGGCATAGGCGTATCCGGTCTTCCAAGTGGACGGAATAGAAAATCCCATCTCCATACGCTTCCCCTGCTTGACAATACCTCCCCGGTATTCACCACGGAAGAACTTGTCTTCAGGACGCATTTCACGACCAAGGTTGACCTTTGGCCCGGCAACATGCGTATGAATGTCCACTCCGCCAGCCATGACCGTCTTACCGAATGCATCGATGGTCTGTGCCTTTGAAGACACTTTATCAGTAATTTTACCATCTTTGATGGCAATATCTGCCTTATCTCCCTTAATTCCTGAAATTGGGTCAAAGACATATCCGTTCTTGATGAGAAGTTCTGCCATCAGGCCTCACCCTTTGCTACGAGTTCTTCCATCCGATCTGCAATCTTGTTCAGGAGTGTCTCGTCATCCATAACTCCTTCCGGTGGTTCAATGACTTTTCTGAACTGGATTGGCACATTATCCATACGATAGACGATTCCACCGACATCCACACCACAGATACAGACCGGGATATGAAGGTCAGAGATCTCTGATGCCATGTTGATACTTGGGTCAATAGTAACCCAGGGGTGCTTTTTCAATTGTTTCACTGCCGGGATGGGGAAGTGTGCTCCGGCATCGGTTCCGATATTTATGAACATGTCAACTTCGTCACGCATTGCCATGTCAACCGAGCTGGTCTCACCAGGGTTCATGTGTGCATGGTTCTGCTTGGTAAGGTCAAGACAATATGGGAATCCGAATGTCCATGACCAGACAACTCCGGGACCTGCGATGTTGTAGTGACCACGCATTGCCATGATGGTCCATTTTGACACCTTGTTCAGGTCACGGGTTAACGATATAGCAATATCGATATTGTGATTTCTCCCATCAGAGTGTGTCAGACCCATACCGAAGAATGTCGTCCCGAACCGTGCATTCTTCATGATCTCAGCAACTTCAAGGATCTGCTCTTTTTTAATACCGGCAACCTCATCCGGAAGGGAATCTCCGTGGCCGTTCACGACCATCCGGAATGCATTAAACAGTTCGTAATCATGACCCTGTTTTACCTGCAGATGATAGTCGGCAACGTTTGCGGTATCGGTGTATCTGGGATCAATAACGATGATCGTTCTCTTCTTCTGTCCTTTTCCGGTGAAGAAACCACGGGGGAAGATAGAGTACCGGGACATGTGACGTGGATGTGCATGAGCCGGGTTCGAACCCCAGTAAACGATAACATCAGCCCGGTTTTTGACTTCTCCAAGGGTACAGGTCGGGTACCCGTTATCGAATATTGCAAGGAAGGACGGGCCATGACAGATAGTGGCACAGTTATCAAGCATACCACCGGCGATCTCCATAACCCGTGCCGCTGCAGCCTGTCCCTCACAGTTAGTAGAACCAAAACCATACATAAGGGGTTTTTTAGCCTTAATCAGGTGACGTGCTGTCCAGTCAATTGCTTCTTCGTAGGAGATGTCCTTCATGGAACCATCAGGCTGTCTCATCCGGGGAAGTTTGATACGATCCTTTGAACATCCATGCTTGAAAATTTCGGTCCCGATTGCACAGACATTCTCTACTTCAAGGATATCTTTTCCATCATCAGAAACCGTGACCCTGACATCATCACAGGAACATCCGCAGTATGGACATCCAACATTCTCGATTACTTTTGGCATTATTGATCACCCTTCCAGAGCCCGACTGATCCCTGGACCAGTTCAAGTGCCGACTTTAATTTTTCATCAGGTGCTGGTTCGACAGTGACAGGAAATCCACTATACTGGGGTGCACCGGTTGACTGTGTCCGTGGTGGAACTACCTGATTTGCCCATACTCCCTGCCTGATATGGCAGAGACCCGGATAACAGGTCTGACGACCCGCTACTGCTTTTACAACGACTTCACCGGATTCACTCTTCACACGGACATTGGTATTTTTCATGATACCGAGTTCTTTCATGTCCTGGATATTCATCTCGATGATGCTGCAGGCGTCGAAGTATTGTCTGGAGGTTTTCCCTATCTCCATGGCAATACCCTCTTCGATTGCCCGCTGGGTTATCATGTTTAACGTTTTTTTTGTAGTCATAGGATCTCCCGATATCCTATTAGAGAATGCAATACCTGACCAGACCATTCGTTACCAGTATCTGACCCGCGATTGTGCCCATATTATGCCTATTATTGTGATGGCTTTAATGGATTCATGTGTAGTACCATTATTCCGATCTGTAATACTGCATGGTGGAAATCTGCACATGGGTTCTGTTGATTCCTGATATCTTTCATGTTTCATGCATTCTTACCCACCCGAAGGGTCAGATGATGAAGCAAACAAAGCAAGGCCTGATCAACAGATCATAATCTTTTTTGAGCAGTATAAAGAGTTATTTTATGTTAAAATTAGGCATTGTATAATCGATAATAATCTAATATTTTATAGTCCATATGATTTAGATTTCTATCCCATTTCTGCATTTAAAATTGTAATGGGCGATAATTTTTGGATAAAACCAATAATTTTTTCTCATTATTCTCTGAATTAATTGGGCATAAAAAATCGAGATAATAAATGAGAATTGATTTCTTTCTCTTCAAATGTAATTAGGTGTGATCACTCTTATGGGTGAATATTGCCTGTAATAAAAAATTTATTCAATTTTCGCCTGTATCTCTCAAATATATTCATAATACATGCAGTTATATTCCCATGAATTTTTCATCAGTCGCCCTTGAGCGGGGGGATTCCACCAAAATATGAAAGAATTGTCTTCTGGGTTTTTGACAACCGGTTCGGAAAAATTGATGGCTGATAGGATTTTATGACGTATATTGGTCGTAACTCTGTCAGGAGAGCTTCAAAAGATGGCGCCTCCGCGATCTGCGCAGATGAGAGCCGGTTAACAATGAGTTCCTTGATAAGGACGGCCAGGAAACAGATAAAAAAAATTCCTTTTCTAATCCGTTCAATCCGGTATCCTTTAAAATCCCGTTCAAGCTGAGAGATAAATGAGCTCATCTGCTGCTCAAGGTTTCCTCTCATATCAGCAAGTGTAAAACACTCTTCCCATGAGAAATCTCCACGATAGAGAACACTGGTTCGTCCAAGCCTTTTATTTGCCTGATGGACCTCTTCCTGATCCGTGCGTACAGAGGGATTTTCCCTGGTTTTATCTATTATGAAGTATTTCCGGAATGATCCGGCACTTTCATTGAGGAGCTCTTCAATGGTGCCTGGATAATCCTTTGTTTCCTGTACCAGGTCACGAATATTCTGAAGATTTTTATGAAATGCCAGCCGGTCTGCCTGTTCTCTTCTGATATCATGGAGGATGTACCCATGAACCTGATTCTTCCCATATGAAATTGAGAAGGGACGGATGTAACAGGCCTCTCCCCGGTAATATCTTATATTTGCCGGGTGATCCATCTGTTCTCCCCATGTGGAAATTTGTGATGATACCGGTCCATATGAGGCATCGGTTCTGGTGATAAATGAACATCCGGCATTGACGATTCTGAGCATGAGGGATGGGGAGAGATAATCCCAGTGGGGAACAATGATACCTTCTGGTATCTTCTTTGAAGCAACCTGATCGATGGTGTCTTCTATTACGGCACGTTGAAACTGGAACGCATCAAAACCTGCAAGAATCTGTTTTTCCGGATCATAATGGATGCGGACTCCGAGTTCCCGTTCCAGAATTTCATCCGAAAAAAGTCCGCTCCCTTTCTCCTTCATCAGCTCAGCAATATCATGGAGCCGAAGGGTAAAGAGGACTCTTCTGCCTGATAGATCATTAATCGATGCAAACATCCTGGAGAACACTTCGGCAACGGGCCGGTCAGATATCTTCTGGAGGACAAGGAGCAGATCTGCTTCATTAAACTCCGCACCTGGAATAAGTTTGGAGAGATAGGTGCTTTCCAGCCATGTCGCCAGATTGGCCGGAGGGCAGGGATGGATGAGCCGGTTGATAGTGAGCAGTATGACGGAGGCGGTTTCATCCGGGGAGCATGAGGTGAGAAGGGCCTCTATTATTTTATGTGTCTTTACAGCCCAGTATGCGGGGATGTATTCTCCAAATTCATAAATCTGGCCTACTTTGCCCCCTCTATCTTTCTTGACTGGTTCTCCGTCGATATTTTTCCCCAGATATTTTGTCTTCTGCCGCCACTTGCCAGTATCAGGATCATAATACGGAGTAATCTCATAGAGGTACTCATGCCCTTTTATCTTCTTTTTTCGAATGAAGGATTTCATAATCTGGTGGTCAAATGGATTCGCCTTTTTATATTGAATTAGGCATAAGTATGTAAATCAGAGATTTTTAAATCTTTAACTAGTAAAATATTCAATTTTGATACTTATTTTAATGGTTAACTTTTTGATAAAATATATTTATCCCATGGTTCTTGAAACAATTGTGAAACAATGTCACTCAATAATATTGATCTGGTTCAGGTTGATGAATATGAAGCTGAGATCCTGAAAAATAAGGAAGAGGCTAAATTCACGACGAAAATGGAGGGCACCTGGCTCTATGACGAATCGGGGCCCCAGTTTTCAGCTGATACAAAGACGAACAAAGGCTCTGTTACATTTTCGTTGTCGCATCCGAATTTTTCAGGACCCGGTGCCTTTCCAAGTCCCATGTCCTATGGGCTTTTCTGGATGGTTGGATGTGTCTGTTCCACCTTCATGACCGCTGCAGAGAAGAAAAAAATTGCTGTTAAGTCACTGAAAGCAAAGATTGAGGCCGACCTGAACTACTCGAAACAGTTTAACCTGGGAGAGGAACCGCTTATCTCTGCGTACCGGGTCTTTTTTGATGTTGAAACAGACGCTTCAGATGCTGAAGTAGAAGAACTGAGACAAGCTGCATTGGCTGGGTGCATGGCCATGTATACGATCAAACATGCTATCCCGCTCAACCTGACCGTTAACCGGACATAGGTGTTTCATGAACCAAATAAACGATCTATTATCTGGCCGGAGAGGACCGATTGTTCTCGGAATCATTATCGGTTTTCTTGCAGCCATAGTTCAGGGACTGACCATTTCTGCAGGAGGGCCTGAAGCATACGGGTTTTGTGCACTCTGTCATACCCGTGACCTGGTGAATGGGATCCTGAACATGGTGTTAGGCACAAGCTATGGTCTGGCCCCGGTATCCAAAGCGGCAATCCTTCCGGTGCTGACCATGATAGGAGTACTCATCGGTGGAGTCATTGCTGCAAAGATGAGCCGGGAATTCAGGATCAAACATGCACAGGTAAAGGATATTCTGATCTATTTCATCGGTGGAGTGCTCCTCATGCAATTTGGCCTCCTGTTTGGTGCCTGCCCGTACCGGGCTGCATTACGCCTCGGATATGGTGAAGTGGTCGCACTCTTTGGAATAATCGGAATAGTTGTCGGAGTATGGCTGGCTCTTGCTCTGATCACCCGTTCGTTTAAAGGAGGCAACTAATGGCAGCAGGATGGATCTCAAAAGAACTTGCAATAATGCTTGTTCCCTTCATTACTCTGGTATCCGGTTGTATCATCGGATACTTTGCACAGAAAACCGGTTTTTGTGCTATCGGTGGTTTTCGTGACTATATCATGTTCAGGCACACCCGCCTGCTGCATGGGTTTATTGCCATGATAGGAAGTGCCATTGTGGTATTTTTCATCTTTCACATGATCACCCCCATGGCATTTGAGAACTTTCCCTGGATGGTGACAAAAGGAGTATTATCATCAATTCCCGGAGCCCCGGCAGACCTCTCACAGATGGCATATATCATCCTGGCAGTGATTGGCGGTATCGGGATGGGCGTTATCGGGGTATATGTCGGTGGCTGTCCGCTCAGACAATTTGTCATGACTGCTGAAGGGAGTATGAAATCGCTCTGGTTTGTTGTTGGTATGGCTGTGGGAAGTGTTGTATTCTACCTTTTCACGGCAGGATTTGTAGTCGGCCTGATGAAATCGATGGGGCTTTAATATGGTTCAGAAAAAATTGGATATTAAGGGTGTTGTATGCCCGTTTTGTGTGTTGAAAGTGAAGACCGCTCTTGATGAGATGAACGCCGGAGATGAACTGATTGTAGTCAGCGATCATCCGCCAGCAGCAAAAGATTCTATCCCGGCATTTGCCCAGATGAACGGATTTGTGTGTTCTGTCCGACCAAGTGAACCCGGACTCTGGGAATTATCCATAAAAAAATAATTTTTGGCGATTGAGTGAAAAAACCAGATACATACCCTCTCGGTAAAGTGCTGCTCTCCAGCCATATCTCAAAGGAGCGGCTGCTCTGGCTGCAGATGGTATTGCCTTCACGAACCGATCCGGCTGATCCAAATTCCCCTCCCTCTGTCATGTTCTACCTGTCTGGGGATGCCCTGTATAGTCTGGTCCATCCTGAAACGGCCCCCATATGGCAGGAACTAGGAAAAGGGCCGGGTGTTCAGATTATAGCAGAGACCGAAGACCTTACCGATATGGGCCTTCCAGGAACTTTAGGACCTGGGCTGGTGAAGAAAGGAAACCGGGAGGTTCTGTTTTTAAAAGAAGGAGAAGTCCCGGTCTCTTCAGCAGGATTTCTCCATCTCTACAGCCCGTACATGCATCGCCATACTGATCAGTTTCTGGCATGTATTGATCAGGCGGTCTCGTTATCAGTCCCGCTCTCTGTTATTCTCTACCTGGACGGAGTCCACCTCTGTCATACAAACCAGGTGACAACAGAATTTGAAAATGTTGAACGGGGCCTTGATCAGATTCAACACAAAGCGATGGATACCGGAACCTCTCTCACTATTACCGCCTGTCAGCGATGTAGTCAGGCACGGGGATATCTCCATCCGGGACCTCTTGAAGATCAAATAGCTCCCTGTTTTCGAAAAGAAGTGGAAGTCTCCGGATTGTCACAGCTGATCCCCTTCTTTTCATCTGCTGAAATTGTCCTGAGTGCTGACTGCATGGACATAGCAGGGAAGGGGAATGAAGCATATGTCATGGTGATTACCGGAACACCATATGGGACAGAACATACCTTTGGTGCCATATCCTTTGCCGTGGCACTGGCGGGAAAAAACATCCCCACCTATGTTATCTTTGCGGAGGATGGTGCCTACTGCTACATACCGGCCCCGGATAGCAGGTTTTCTGGCACCGTCCGGGATATTCACGGGGTAATAGAAGCGACAGCCATACCTGGGCTGCTTGAATATGCGGTTCTTGAATGCTCTTTATCAGAAAGAGGGATTCATGTGGATGAGATCCCGGATTTTCAGGTGTTCGGGCCTGATGACACCACATCACTCATAAACAAATTAATAACCGGAGGATATCATGTCAGAGTGCTTATATGGTAATGTTGATTGCTCAATGAGGGACTTACGGGATGAAACCTGCACCAATGTCTCGATTCAGCTCTCGCTCCTTATGAAACGACTGAAACGGGGTGAGGTAAAAAAGATCATGCTCACCAGAAAACAATATGATCAAATTGAAGGTATAAACCAGCGGTTTCACCTCTCCATGGAGAAAGAAGAATCCGGTAATGATTATCTCATTACGATAACGCACCGGGATACATAAACCGGGCTGGACGGAATCTCCCGGTCCTTCGTTTTTCGGGAAAACTTATACGTGTTTATCTAAAAATAGCCGGAAAGATGGGTGTTCCGGTTCTCTTCCTATCCCTACTTATTTGCTCTCTTCTATCTCATCCCGGATCTCATCCTCATGGATGACAACATTCCATTTCTCTCCGGTCAGGCAGTACCCGCGTTTATCCTTAACCAAAACCGGGTATGATGCAATGTCTTCCGGAATCGGCTGGGTATCCAGGCGCTTGAAGTTGACCAGATCTTCTGGCCGAAGACCGATATTGTCACAAAGGGCTCTCAAATCATTCAGCCATACGAGAAGGTCTCTGACATCGATGGTATCCCATTTCATGATCTGGTACAGTAACATGTACGCATCACGTTCTCTGGTGATATGCCTGACTCCACTGTCTTCCTTAAAGTAGAACTCATGAAAGTATTTGATATCCCGTATCTGCTGGGCAATATCGAAAAGAACATTCCTGTTTTCATTCAGGGTTTGGATAATCTCATTATCATTGACTTTTTTTGTCAGTTCCCGTAATGTTTTGGATATATCTTTGATATCGTCAACGTATTCATCAAGTTCACGGAGCGTGTCGACATATTTCTCCTCAAGGTTAACTCCGAAGAACGCCTCCATGTGTTCGGACATATCTGCCATGCATAATGAGGTCAGACCAGAAGACAATAAATATATCGCGTTGTTCTGGTTAGGCACATATAGAAGTTAATATAGTGGCTAAATCGCGGTTCCCTATCCACTTATGTAGTCTTACCGTACATGAATGATACAATGGATGTAGATCCCCGTTTGTACTCCCGTGGAGGTATCATCACCGAACGAGATCCTGAGCGGTGTATTATCCGCCTTCGGATACCTGCCGGAATGCTGACACCTGAGCAGACCATCGGCATTGGAAAGATTGCCAGAACCTATGGCGATGGCCGGGTTCATCTCACGGTGAGACAGACCATTGAGATCCCTGGCGTTGATCCGAACCGGATTGTCCCGATGTTGACAGCACTCAAGGAAAACGGAACTCCGCTTGGTTCAGAACGACAGGAGATAGTGAACGTCACTGCCTGTATGGGAACTGACCACTGTAAATATGCAAATATTGACTCCCTGGCACTTGCAAAACAGATAGATGAACGCTTTTTTGGCAAAGAGATGCCGGTCAAGGTGCGTATTGCAATATCAGCATGCCCGAACGGGTGCTCAAGTGAGCGGATGAATGAGATAGGCATCACGGGAATCAGGGAACCCCACCGTGACCAGGAACTCTGTACCGGGTGTGGAACCTGCCAGAAATACTGCAGGGAAAACGCAATCATTATCAGGCGTGGCCAGGTTGAACTTGACAAGAAACTGTGCATGGAATGCGGTATGTGTGTCATGCCCTGTCCGTTTGATGTATTGAGGGGAAGCGAACCACGATACCGGATAACTGTCGGTGGAAGAAGAGGCCGGCATCCGAAGATCGGACGTGAGCTTGTCACGGTATCAGATCCTGAAACCGTCCTCGAAATCGTCGGAAAAATAATAAAATGGGTTTATGAACTGGCATCAAGTGATGTGCTCCTGCCTGAACAACTGGATGAACTTGAATTTAACCAGTTTAAGAAAGAGATTCGGGAACAGTATGGAGAAAAACGTGAATGGCCCCCGGCTGAACCTGCCAATTCAGAGTTTCTCTGACCATATTTTTTTACCATATCAGGAGGATGTATGAATATGGCAAAATGGCAGTGTCTGGAATGTGCATATGTATACGACTCGGAAAAAGGTGACAAGACTCAGAATATCCCTCCGGGAACACCCTTTGAAAAACTTCCAAAAACCTGGGTATGTCCTGAGTGTAAAATATCCATCCAGAAACAAGGGCTTTTTGTGAGACGAGAATAACCGGATTATTGCCCTGCGCACTTTAAATCAAGTTCAAATTTTTAATTTTTTTCACCTGTTTCTACGGTTGTTATCGAAAAGTAATGTACCGTTAATCATTCTTTCAATTCTCCATAATTTTTTACATGAGTCATGAAAAAAAGTATGGAAAGGGAATAAATCAGGATTCAGATAATAATTACACGATTCCGGCGTCACTCTGTCGCATATAATTATTAGGAAACTATCTGTTGTAGATCATCTTTCATTGTTCAATACTTCAAGTAAACAATTGACAAATTCTCCCTGTATTCTCTCTTAAAATTCTTATTTTTCATAATGTTCCACTTCTAATCACCCTGAATTGCGCTTTACCTGAAGGGGCATGGTTTCAGGTTATTTCATGCTGGTGCCTATCTTTGTGTGTATGATGAAACCGGTTGAAAGACCTGTTCTTGCAAATTAGGCATGTATGATATTCTCATTGAATTCTTTATATCGTATAATTGTCTCATATCTGCTCCTGATAGGTGGGCACTAAAAAATTTTGCCTAATCGTATTGTGATATGGGTTCACAAACTCTTCCCTCTCCTTCTTTGGGATAGTGCCCAACTTGTCAGAACATTCCGATATCTTTAAAAGCGACTCTGTTTCATCATCACAAAATGGACTCATGATGAACCCAAATCCTTTATTATCCCCACGTTGACCGTTACTTGTTCGGTTGACAAGTGGTGCCTGTTCGGGTCAGGACCATGGATGGAAACCTGAATGGTGGGATACTCCCGATATCCCATCACCAGTCTTCTCATACTAACCATTGGTGCATGCTGATCCCCACGTTCGTACCATCAGAATCTGATAATTCAGGTTCGTGTGACCGTCTTTCATCGGAATGATCGCTTCTGATGATTCCTGAATTCGTCGCAGAATTTGGGAAACGGAGGAGATGAATGACAAACAAGATAACGTTGAATCTTATTACCTGTCGGACCATTCAGCAGGGAGTTGCTATGGAGACAGGAAAGACTTCCAAGAAGTACTATGACGCTGCTTCAATCATTCACATGCACGAGGATGATATGAAAAAGGCAGGAATCATGGCAAATACCAATGTCCGGGTCACCAGCAAGGATGGTACCATCGTGGTTAAGGCAGTCCGGACCCGTGAGGACGTTGTTCCGGGTCTTGCAATGCTCCCCATGGGACCCTGGGCAAATGCACTTGTCTCTGCATATACCTACTCCACCGGAGAGCCTTGCTTTAAGGGATTTCCTGTAGATATCTCGCCCGCTGAAAATGAGAAGATTATGGGAGCAGTTGAACTGATCCAGACTCTTTGTTATGGCGAAGATAGAAAGCCACCGGCAAGGGAGTAATACATGACGAAAGTAGTAACTGATGTTACCTGTCCATTTTGTGGAACCCTCTGTGATGATCTTGAGATCACGGTTTCTGATGACGGGAAAGAAATTATTGACTGTCAGAACGCCTGTGCAATTGGTTCTGAAAAATTCCTTCATGTCCGTAAGGAAGGCCGGGTAACCCGCCCAAGAAAACGCCAGCCAGATGGATCCTATAAAGAAATCTCATACGATGAAGCCATTGAATATACCGCACAGATGCTGGCAAAAGCCAAAAAGACCCTCTGGTACGGATGGGCCTCTACCAGCTGTGAGGCAATGGCAATCGGTCACAAGGTTGCAGAAAAAGCAGGAACCATCGTTGATAACTGTGCAACCGTCTGTCACGGCTCCTCCCTGCTTGCAATCCAGGATGTCGGTGTTCCAAGCTGCACCTTAGGAGAAGTCAAGAACCGTGCAGACCGTATCGTGTTCTGGGGATGTAACCCGGCCCATGCTCACCCCCGTCACATGTCCCGGTACTCCATCTTCCCCCGTGGATTCTTCACCACCAAGGGTCACAAGGGAAGAAAGATCATCTGTGTTGACTGCCGGTACACCGACACTGCAAAATGTGCTGATGAATTCATCCAGATTGAACCGGGTTATGACTATGAACTCCTTGATGCATTCAGAACTGTGGCACGTGGAGAGCCAATTCCGGACGTTGTTGGCGGAGTTCCAAAAGAAAAGATCATATCCGCAGTCAACACCCTTAAGGAAGGACGTTTCGGTGTCATCTTCTTCGGAATGGGTCTGACACACACACTTGGCAGAAACCACAATATCGATATTGCAATCAACCTTACCCGTGACCGGAACGACTGCACCAAGTTTTCCATCATTGCAATGAGAGG
>CAYWHV010000016.1:0-18046 GCA_964458045.1 uncultured Methanospirillum sp. | reverse complement strand
CCATCTGCATCTCTGCAGAACTCTGCAACAGTACATCCGGATGGTTCAGAACAATCCATGATTAACAGAACATCAGTATCACAGATGTTATCCCTGCTTCCCATGTAATCAAGACCCCACTTCTCATTACAAAGGATGATTGCATAGTCCAGAAGAGTGCATGCGCCATCATCATCAATATCAAGGCAGTATTCACAGTCCTGGTATGGATCACATGCTACTATTGGACGAATCCCACTTTGTGGTAATTGAACCTGATAATAGATGGTCGATTGCGGATCTTCACTCAAACCTCCCTCGGTAGATACTCCGGGTGTAACACCTGGTGTTACAGGCAGGTTTATCTGGATTGGTTCCTGGGGTTGTTCACTTACTCCACCAGTCTGAGTTTGCGGTTCAGATCCGGCAACAACTGGCGTTCCTGATGATTCCGAATCATCACAAACTCCATTCTGATTACAGTCATCACAGAATCCTGAGGGGCAGGAAACACAAACAATTCTGCATGGGTGAGTGGAAGAAGACGGAGTACTTGTAGATGGCTGACCTGCTGCAACAATGGGGGTAGCACCGGTATATGGAGACGGGGTCTGCCCGGAAGGTTGTGAAGAGCCTGTTTGCTGCCCTGGCTGTCCGGATGAACCTGAAGGCTGTGCTGCACCCGCCGTGGTCATGATTGTTGCACCGGATTTCATATCCCTGAATACACCCGATTTTGGATCATAGTAAAATTGTGCGTAAACTTTTCCCTCCTTCGTGAACTGGGTGACTAAAAACCATCCATAGGTCGGGGTATAAAATTTCTGAAGGACATTATCAAAGAACCAGCTTGTTTGTGTCACGGGATCAAAAAATGTCCCAGACCGTGTACCGGGTTGCCATTGTGGGGGAATAACCTCATTGGCTGGAATAGTACCCGGACCACCGGCGGGAGTGGGAGAGGTTGCCGGTTTTGATGGTGCTCCTCCTGTCATCACAAGTGTTGATGAACTAAACCCTAAATCACTTGATGTACTGCTCGAAGATGAAAATCCTCCGGATGAAGTTGTAGAAGAAACCCCTGATGACATCGAGAATGCCGCTGCATACCAGATAGTCATGAGAAGAATACATGCAATTACCCCGGTTAACTGAATAATTCTTATCTTTTTCATAGAAAAACACCTCTTCAGGATAATACTCATGAATATTATATTACCCGCTTAAAATGTATTATGGCAGGATTGTTACCTGCAATTGAGATACGCATCCATCATCTTTCTCAATTTCTCCTGATATTGCATTGGCAATATATATTCCTGGAGAAGCCTGGTTTGCCTGAATCGTGATGGTGTGTTCCCCATTTTTGTCTAATGCCACCATACCATACAATCCGGTAGCATATTGAGATTGATTATCAATAATCAGGTCTGAAATTGATTGACCCGCTCTGGTATCCGGAATAAATGAACCAATAGTAAACTGACCCCCCTGCTCATCAAAAACCATCTCATTATCCATAATCACCGGATAAGTTACACCCTCCGATGGTATTACTTCATCAGATGATATCCAGAAGTATACTTTTTCCAGAGGATTTCCAGTGATGGTGATAAAAAAATCCTCACCAGACTGGATTGTCTCTGATTCAGTAGTCAGAGATAAGTCTGACTGACAGGAATCTGTTTCCTCTGTTGTGGGTTCCATCATAAAGGCATATTCTGAGGACTCACTTTCTGGTGTGCTTACACTCAGGGCTGGTGCTTCCTCTGTTGAGGCAGAAACGGAACCGGAACTTACAACCTGTTGGTCTGGAACAGCAGTTCCCTGAGTCACCGAAATGTAATTTTTCCTTTCCTTCATCCCTGTGCTTGAATCCTTGGCAATTTTCAATGTGACCGTATACGTTCCTGGTGATGAATAGATATGAACCGGGTTTTGATCAATAGATGTTGTTCCATCTCCGAAATCCCATACCCAGGTCTTTGGATCACCTTTTGAGAGGTCAGCAAATGACACAGCAAGTGGTGCAGGCCCTGATTGCGGACCTCCGGTAAAATCAGCAGAAAATGATGGAACATTCATCGGCATAACCGGCATGAATCGGTTGGCGGAAACAGTAATGACCTGATTAAATGTAGCAGTATCAGACATTCCCTGTGCATCCAGAACAAGAAGGGTTACTGTGAACGTTCCAGGTGCCATGTAGGTATGCATAGTCCGTGGTCCGTCACCAGTGTATCCGTCACCAAAATCCCAATGCCATTCAATCGGTTTTCCATCTGATGCATCAGTAAACATCACATTCAATGGCACTGTTCCCTGAACCGGTCCGATTTTGGCATCCGCGGTTATCGCAGATACCTGCACGCCCAGAAGACCGGTTACTACAAGAAAGAGAATAAGAAATTTTAGACAAATATTTAGATTCCCCATAATCAGCCCTCCATGAGATCTGATATTGTCAAAAGTGACGGATGAGGATTTATAGATGTCCCTGAAATTTAAAAATCGATATCTTTCAATTAAAATGGATTAAATAGGTGAAATTGTTTCAGTTTTATTATGCGCCCATATGGATATAAAATGCTGAAGAATGATTCCGACGAATGCACAGATAAGTCCCCCAATTGCACCCTGAATGATGTACGTTATGCCAAGATCCTGGGTAATTGGGAATTGGGAGAGATTCAGATTTGAAAGCGTGTAACTCATTCCTCCAAAGGCCAGAACTCCGATTGCGCTGATGAAATAGGAAAAAATCACTGCGCGTGAGAGACTCTCACGTTCATAGAGAAAACTGTCAATGATGGATCCAAGTGAGGTGGTTATTGCCGCAAGAGTGAACCAGGCAACTGCACCCCACAGGAAAATGATTGCCATCGGGAATATTCCGCTCCCATCCCAATAATTCGTCAGAGCAGAGGTACCCTCCATCACTCCGATGATGGCAAAAATTATTCCCCCGATGTATGTGACAAACGAGAATCTGCCTCTGTAAAGTGTTGACCTGAGATCTATTACTTCACTTCGGACAACCTCGTCCAGTGAGAATCCTTTGTATAAGAGATATCCTCCGACACACCCGGCTATTACAATTGTTGCGATCTCCGGTCTGTTTACTGCATAGCTGATTGCATAGAGCAGAAGAGTAAGCCCTGGAAGGACCAGAACAATTTTCGATATTTTCGGATCACTAATGAGTTTTTTAATTATGTAATAGGTGCCTTCGAGGTTTGGCATCTGGGATACAACTACACGCTGAATAGATGTGACTGAAATTTTTCCCTGAATGATGGGGAGTATATATTCATCTTCGCCCCCGTCGGTGACAAGAATACATTGATTACATTCCGTCTGTGAAATCACATCATCAAGTAACCGTGCAATCTTCCGGTCACCTTCAATAAACCGGAAATGGTTCCCTCCGATTACTGCAACTTCTGCCTCTTCTCCATCAGCAATAAGTTTGTCATAGGTGGAGATCGCCTGGAATATTGCATTCAGATCTGAGTCCTCAGGGTCTGAAAGGGCGAGACGAATTGCAGCATCAAGGCAGGCCTCTCTGCCTATTACCGGACTTTCAACGGAAGCTTTAAACCCTATATCATCATCGCGGTCGATATTGAGGACTAATGTCCTGATGAAACCCATTACAAAGATATTGGTTGCTTCCCTATAAATGACTTCTTTGAAAAAAGAAAAATTGGATTATAAAAGTCTTGAACGCTGAAGAAGAAGCAGGTCTTCGGTGGTGAGTTTTTCTCCGGCCTTAAACTGTGAGAAGATCTGTTCTGCTTCCTTTCTGACTTCTTTCTGCTCTTTTGTGGTCTTGACCTTTTTGTTCTTCTTGCGTAGTCCGCCAATTACCTTGTCATAATCGCGGAGTTCCTTCTGGCAGGCGATGAAGAGCTTGTGTTCGTTGTCGGCAGCTTCCTGTGCTTCTACGAATTGCTTGTGTGCTTCATCAGCCTTTTCACGGGATGAATCTGCTTTCCGGTAACACTCGACCATGAGGTCGTGGTGTTTCTGGGCATCTTCTGCCAGCTGGGTAACATGGTCATGGATCTCAGATGCCTGACGACGAAGATCCTTTGCAAGCGTTATCTTTTCCCTGATCTCTTTGTTCTGTTCAATCTCAGCTTCCTGCTCACGAAGCTGTTCTTTCAGGGCTTTGATCTTTTCAATGAGTTCACGTTCTTTCTCAGTCGTGAACACTTCGGTTTGTTGTCTGAACTCAAGGTGTTCAATCTGCTTGTGAAGTTCCTTGATACTCCGGCTTTTTATACCGCCATGTTCCTTCTTGAAAGCATCGATATCTCCAAAGAAGACATTTGCCTGTTCATTGAGCTCGTTTCTCTTATCCTTAAGTTCCTGAACTTCCTTATTGAACTGATCCCGGAGTTCCTTGTGCTTTTGTGCTTCTTCAACACATTCACGGGTCTGATTATTCAGAGTATTCCGCTCTCTGGCAAACTGGCTGGCCTGAGCATTGAACTCATTTCTTTTTATCTTGTGATCTTCAGATCCCGAGATAGTAACTTTTCTTTTATCAATCAGTTCATTCAACATCGTTAACCAATCCTCGCATTAAAAGGCACGTCTGGTATCCCCTACCGGTGCGAGAGATGGGACATACGTAAGAGCAATACGTAGTATGTACAAAAGGACGTGTGAAAACGGGCAGAATCAGAGATAGATAACGCTTCAGGATTCCCGTCAGGGATGCCTGCCACCCGCAATGAGTGGAATAACATTCATCTGTTCGACTACAGTTCTTGTTCGCTACACGATCCACGTATGTTCGACTCCCAATACCAAAAGGCTCCGAAACAAGAGACCCATCGTTCATAAAATCGCGAAGGGATCCTGTGTGACCTTCTACTATTAAGAAGACAACATCATTTTTATAATTAATGTCTCCCGGCACTTTCTACCTGGTGAGAATGATAAAAATCTTCTTTTGTAAGAAAGAGGTTTGATTCAAAAAACCTTAAAAAAATCCCGCGGGTTTTCTTTTTTTCGATGAAAACCAAGGAAGAAAAAGAGAAGAAATCAATATTGAGGTCTATGGCAGTTGTTGAAAGGTGTGTTTTACATCCACATGATGTCAGGTCCGCTTGCGTAATCCATTGCTGCAGTGACTGAGCGGGGTTTTATTCGCGCAAGGTCAGGGGATTTAGGATAACGAATTTGTTCTTCAATCCGGTCTAGTTTTTCCTTGTAAGGCTGTTTTGGTTTGGCAATGGTGTCGCCATTTTTCACTCCGGTCATTATGGCAAGGACACGGACTTTTCCTTCCATATCTGAACGGATACGGGCTCCCCAGATAACATCGGCATGGGCGTCGAGTTCATAGGTCAGAGAGGAAGCGATCTCTTCGGATTCTATGAGCGTCAGATCACTACCGCCGGTGATGTGGATCAATGCCCCGGTTGCGCCACGGTAATCGATGTCAAGCATCGGGTTTGAGAGACATTCACGAACAACAGATTCTGCTTTATTCTGCTGTTTTGATTCTCCGACAAGCATGGTTGCGACACCACCCTTGCTCATGATTGCTCTGACATCAGCATAATCGATGTTTATAAGTGATGGTTCAGTAATTGTTTCAGTGATTCCCTTTACGGTCTCACCGATCAACTGGTCCATGACTGAGAAAGACTGCGCAAGTGGAAGGTTTGGAACAAAACTCTTCAGCCGGTTGTTGTCAAGAAGAATGACTGAATCACATGATTTAGACATGGCTTCAAGCCCGTCTTCAGCTCGTATGAGTCTGGCTTTTTCGACATCAAACGGATAGGATACCATACCGACAACTATGGCCCCCTGTTCCTTTGCTATCTGCGCGACTGCCGGTGCAGATCCTGTTCCAGTGCCCCCTCCCATACCTGCAGTGATAAAACAGAGATCAACAGACTCAAGAAGACTTTCTAAGGTTGGACGAGCCATTTCTGCAGCTTTTCTGCCGATTTCAGGATAACCCCCTGCCCCAAGTCCTTTTGTCAGGCTTTTTCCGATGAGGATTCGCTTGTCTGCCTGAATCATGTCCAGATGCTGTTTGTCAGTGTTAATGGCAATCGTCTCTGCGCCGGAGACACCCATATGATGAAGACGGTTAATGGTGTTGTTTCCGGCCCCACCGCATCCAATGATGACAATTCGTGGTTGTCCATCCATATCATCATCATAGTTCTGCGATGTATTCTTGAGTTCTTTTTCCCGTTCCGCGTTGATAACTGCGGCATTGATGATACTCTGCATACTTTTATCCCCCTCACGTCTAAAATGACAGTTGATCACTGTCAGCGAGCACTCTGGTCGCCCGCTTTTCGATGAGCATACGTACAGCATCCCTGATAGCCTCGGAGACGGTGGGAAATTCTCCCGCCTCAACCATCTTCTCCAGCAACGTTATCTGCTGTTCAGGCAACCGGATGGTGATTCGCTTCATACATGTGCCTCATGATCTGACATCTGTCGGTCATATGTCTGTCACACGTCTGACATAGAGGTGACAAAAGTCAGACACAACGAGATACACAGAATACAATTCATAAATACATAAAGGTTTCGATTTATTCTTGGATGAAAATAGATAGCTGTAAACAATCAGGTGTTCATGAATAGGAAAGAGCTGTCAGATGAGATACAAATCTGAACTTCGTGCTGTTCATGGGGGCAGAGCAAAATATATCGCTGGTACTGAAAGAGAAATCCTTGATTTCAGCGCTAATATAAATCCATACCCTCCGGAATTAGATCTCTCCATCCCTGAAGACGCACTGACCAGATATCCTGATGATGAGTACTGGTTATTAAAAGAGACAATTGCCCGTCATCATGGATGTACCCCTGAAAACATCACGGTCGGAAATGGGTCGGTTGAAGTTATCCGGACATTATGTCATACGGTTCTTGATACGAGTCAGACCTATTTTGTCCCTGATCACACGTTTGCCGAGTACGAATTATCAGCACGACTCACCGGGGCAAAAAAAGCAGATACTGCAAGAGCAGCATCTCTTTCATTCATCTGTAATCCGGATAATCCGTCCGGAATTCTTATTCCAAAACAGGAGATGTTATCCCGGTTTTCTCACTATGACTCTGATAAGATTCTGTGTATCGATGAGGCGTTTATCGATCTTTCCGATCCGGCCCAGTCTGTATCGGATGTAAGAGAGCCAGGATTGTTTGTACTCCGTTCATTAACGAAAAGTTTTGCAATACCGGGTATCAGATTCGGGTATGGTATTGGCGATTCGGATCTTATTGCGCCCATGGAGGTTATGCGCCCTCCCTGGACGGTCAATGCCTTTGCAGAAAAGGTGGTTCTCTCTGCATTTTCGAAATATCATGAACTGGAATACTCAAGACAAATGATAAGCGAAGAGAAAACCCGGTTGATGAAAACCATCAGCACATGTGGATGGTCCTGTTCAAACGCGAGTGCCAATTTTCTTCTCATTGAGACGGGCAATCCATCTGAACATATCACGAATCTCTTTTTTAAACACGGGATATTGGTCCGGGATTGCAATTCTTTTGGACTTCCCTCCTGTATTCGTATTGCTATACGGACAAAAGAAGAGAATGACCGCTTTATTGAGGTACTAGAGAAGGTTTCTACATGTTTGCACTCATAATGGCAGGTGGCAGAGCATCCCGGCTTGGTATGGGTGAAAAAGCCCTTGCCAGGATTCATGATAAACCTCTGTTATCTTTTGTTCTTCATGCAGTAGAAATGGCAGATCTGGAACCGGTTGTCATAGTCTCTCCATTGACCCCCTATACTACCAATTATTGCAGAATACATGACATCCTTTGGATATGTACTGATGGGAAAGGATATGTGGAGGATATCGGTCAGGCAGTCCGTGAGTTATCAATCACCGGTCCATTCCTGACCATATGTGCAGACCTGCCTGGCATCACTGCTGACCATATCCGGAGAGTCTTAAAACAATTTCAAGAGTCCGGCTGTCCGGCATGTTCGGTCTGGGCTCCCCATCAGGATAAAAGTGCATCTGATAATCTTCCTGGCATACCTGTCGGGATGAATATCCTCACTGGTAGTATGATTGATGAAGAACAGGAAGAAATTCAGATAATTATCCCGGATCCTCTCCTGACCCTGAACATCAATACACCACAGGATCTGAAAGAAGCAGAAAAATTGCTTGACCGGGTGAAATGTTCTGATGTTCAACCAACTCTCTTATAGGGCTACGATCTAACGTCTCAGGTATGACTGAATCCCGGGAGATAGAACTCGACGGGCATATAATTGACTCTGGGATCATGGAACATGTTCTAGATTCCATCCTTGATATGGGTGGAGACTTTGAGATCCTGGAATTTACCGTTGGAAAAAGAAAAACAGATACCAGTTATGCCAGAGTTCTTATAACCGGAACGGATAATGGAAACCTGGATGCGATAATCAGTACTCTACACCGGCACGGGGCACGGCTTGTTGACTCGGAAGATGTCACCCTGGTTCCGGCAGAAGGAAACCGGATAGTTCCAAAGGGTTTTTATTCGACAACGAATTATCCAACGCAGATCCGTATCGGAGATGAATGGATTGCAGTTGATAATATCGAGATGGATTGCCTGATAGTTGTTACGCCAGATAAAAAATCGGCCAAAGCCACTCCGATGTCGAAACTGGAGAAGGGAGATCTCGTCGTCATCGGTGAGCATGGTGTGAAGGTAAAACCCCCGGAGCGTTCCCGTTCCCATGAGGAGTTTGAATTCATGGGCGGGGTAATTTCTTCGGAGCGGCCGACAGAGACAACCATCCGGAAAATTGCCAGGGAAATTATTGACACTCATAAAAAAGGGTTAAAAGTAGCCCTGGTAGGCGGGCCGGCAATTATCCATACCGGTGCAGATGTAGCCTGTGCATCCATGTTCAGGGAAGGATTTATTGACATTCTCTTTGCCGGGAATGCTCTTCCCACTCATGATATCGAATACAATATATTCGGTACTTCTCTTGGTATGAACATCCGATCAGGAGAACTGGTATCGGCCGGGCACAAAAACCATCTTTATGCCATCAGTGAGATCATGCGTGCCGGTTCTATCAGAAAAGCGGTTGAGACCGGGGTTTTGGAATCGGGAATCATGTATGAATGTATAAAAAAGAATGTTCCCTATGTCCTGGCCGGTTCCATTCGTGATGACGGTCCCCTTCCTGATGTAATTACCGATGTGATGGCCGCACAGGATGAGATGAGAAAATACGTCCCCGAAATCGGGATGGTTCTCATGATCGCAACGATGTTGCATTCAATAGCAGTGGGCAACTGTCTCCCGTCATATGTGACGACCGTGTGCGTTGATATCAATCCTTCAACACTGACAAAATTGATGGATCGGGGAACCTCTCAGGCCATTGGTGTTGTGAGTGATGCCGGAGCATTCTTCCCCATGCTCCTTGATCAACTCCGTCAGTTACAGAAAAAGTAATTCTATCTGGTAAGAGGCATTGACCAGGGTTGTTCCTGGTTCATAACATATTCCCATTCTTTTTTACAAGTACAATCCATCTCCATAACTGACTTCATAAGTTCCTGATCAGCGCTCAGGTTATAATCCCTTATAGCATCCAGGATCATACCATCGCATGATCCACAGTTATGCGGCCCTCTTGTCTGTCCTCCGCCAATAGGATCACAAGTAACATGTGCATTCGATAGGGCAAGGATTGATGCCACACTCCAGAGATATGGAGGCCGGTAAGCCTGTCGTTTCCATAATGTCTCAAGGTGGGTATTTCGTTGCACTGTACAGGGATTCATAGAGATGAGATCTGAAACAGGAATGATCTCCTGAATTGATTTGAGCATATCATCATATGCTTCTCTTTCAGTCAGGTAAGGTGGTTTATGAAGGAGATATGTCTTTACTTTCCCGCCTGCTTTGTGTATTATTTCTGCCGTTTTCAGGAAGTCAGAATACTGCAGACCTTTATCAATACATTTCTCCCTGATCTCATCTGACGTTGTCTCAAGACCGATGGCAACATAAATATTACCATTTTCTCCACCTTCCCTGATATGCGAAACATGCCGGGAGATCTTTTCTTCATTGATATAATCACACCGTGACTCAACAATCAGCGTTTTTCCTTTCACCAGTTCTATGAGGTGTTCCTGAATTTCTTCAGGAACCTCTTTGGGATCAAAAAAACTTCCTGACGTATATACTTTCACAACCTGTGGATTCACCTGTTCAATCTGCTCTTTCAGTCGGTTCATCTGAGCATACATCAGCCGGGTAAGTTCAGGTCTTTCGATACCTGAAAAACGCTCATGACGATATTGGCAAATCTTACACCGGTTCCAGGAACATCCTCCGGAACGAATAATTGCGGTCACGCTGGTATGAATTTCTCCTGCAATATGGTCCTGACCTGACCAGATTGCCAATGGTTCCTCAGGGTTTTTTATTGGTTTCATGGTTATCCTGATTATTATCCGTATGGATTGCCCTGCCTCACTCTGGTTTTTGGTTAAGATGAAGGATTGTAATCAGAGTCTTATCATTCCTCACTTCATATTCACCGGTGAGCAAACAGATGGGTATTCATTACCCGACCAACAATATATTAGGTTCGAGAGTTCCACAATATTGACCAAGCCGAAAAGAGGACCTATCATATGAATTCCCATTATGTTCAATCAGCAATGGCACTGGTTCTCCTCATACTGATGTGTGGGCCAGTCAGTGCATATTATCTTTCAATTGATGCACCTGCACAGGTTAAGGTAGGAGAACCCATACTTGTTACCGGTTCAACGAATACCCCTCCTCCTGATAAAATTGACATTGTTTTTTCCCAATCATTAAATATCCCCATAGAAATTGAGAGGCAATCAATTCAGATTACTGAAAAAGGGGATACGACATTTAACGTGACGTTTAAAACCGATGGTCTGGAAAAAGGGAATTATAAGGTAGAAGGGCTTTCACAGTCACAGAGAGATTTTTCAGCAGGTTCACGTTCCATCAGAGTAGTGAAAATAATCGATCGGTCAGATATTATCACCTTTACTTCTCCGACCTGGCAGGAATTTGAAAAAACTCTTCTCATCGAAGCAAAAATTTCCGGATATCAGGAAAATGCCATTCAGATGGAAGTAACAAAGGATCATAAGACCATATTTGGTCCGGAATCCATTCCGGTATCAGGTGGCAGGGTAAAATATGAACTCCCGATTCAGGAGCCTGGAACATATGAGGTATCATTTACCGATTATGATGGTTTTATTGGAAAATACTCAATTGTATCAGAAGAGAGGGATCAATACCATCTTACTGCCCCAATTGAGACTTCTGAAACTGCTTCTGCATCGGCCAGTGAACCTGATATAAAAGAAACAGTTAAAGCAACGGCTACTCCGACTCCCATAACGCCCGAAAAGATTACCGGCATTACCGCAGAGGCTGAAGTATCCCGTGACAATCCTGCATTTTTCGTCATTATAACCAATAAGACACCGATTATTATTCAGGCAACCGGGAAAACAGACCTGGTTTTTGAATATAAAACAATGCAGGATGGAGCCAGTGTAAAGGTGAATGAAGAGATGGGCACATCACCTGAAACGGTTACCATTACTGAATCAGTACCTGAAATATATCTGAAAGTATATCCCTACAGTTTCAAAGCAGCTGAGAAAGTAACCATCACCGCTGACACTGCAAATACTATTGCCCTGTCTGATACCGCTGCAAAAGCATTTGGAGCTCCTCCCCGGTATGGAGGAACCAGTGAACAGAACGGACAAGAGACACCTGTACCGGTTGTCCTTGTTCTCCTTAGTCTGGTTATCGGAATGAGTTTTTTTATAAAAAGAAAATAATTTTTTTTCAGCAGACACGCGGAACCGGATCTCCCATGGGGGTCTCGATAAACCTCTCGCCACCGGCTGTTGTCTCCATTATTACTCCGTTTCCTTCCAGGACGGTTCCAATTATTGCCGCATCTTTTCCATATTTATGACCTTTCAGAATTTTCAATATGGTTTCTGCATCTTCTGCCGGGACTCCCATGACCACTTTTCCTTCATTCGCAACCTCCAGGGGATCGATACCAAGCAGTTGTGATGCAGCTCGCACGGATGATCGGATCGGAACCTCTTCTTCTGCTATGCGGACCATGACTTTGGATTTTTTTGCCATTTCATTGATTGCACTTGCAAATCCACCCCGGGTCGGATCTTTCATGGCATGAATTGTTCCTCCGTTCATGACAGTATGGACCATTCCTGAAAGGGGAGCTACATCTGATACAATCTGATCAGCAAAATCAAACTCCTCTCTGCTAGCAAGAACAGCAAACCCATGATCCCCGAGTGTTCCTGATACAATAATGGCATCACCGGGTCTAAGTCCGTTATCCCTGACAATGGTATCTGCAACTCCTATTCCTGCAGTATTTATCGCAATCTGGTCCAGAGCTCCTTTCTCCAATACCTTGGTATCACCGGTAACCAGAGATACATTCTCTTCTAAAAGGGCTTTATCCATGGAATCGACAATTTTAGAAAGTGTATCAAAGTCAAATCCCTCTTCGATTATCAGTCCGCAGGAAAGAGCGAGAGGGATCCCTCCCATCATGGTGATATCATTTATCGTCCCGCAGACTGATATCCGGCCGATATCGCCACCCGGAAAAAAGAGGGGTCTGACTACATGTGAATCGGTGGTGAAGACTACCTGCTTGTTCCCGATGGGTATTACTGCTCCATCGTCAAGTGCTTCAAGTCCTATTCCTCCAGCATTGGTATTGGTAATTTTTGAGAAGAGGTCAACGACTTCTCCCATGACCTCTCCTCCTGCTCCGTGCATTAATGATATTTTCATTTAATCGGCCTCGACTTCGATTCGTGTAACGACTATTTCTTTTCCTTTTTCTATCTCCGGAAGTTGTCCGCATTGGGGACAAACAAAAATCTCACTTCCGACATATCCACATGAACACCGGGTCTGGGGTGGAACTTTTGTACATGTCAGTTTTACATCTTTAAACAGAGGATCATCTTCTACAATGGTAGAAAATAAAAATTCCACCTGGTCAGGATTGATTATTGAAAGTTCTCCGACATCCACATAGATGTGAGTTATCGATGTAGCATTGTTATCAAGGGCAGCTTTTCTTGATGTGACAACGATATCATAGGCAATTCCATATTCATGCATTAGAAAAAGACTCCTACGCAAAGGGTTTGTCGGATCCAAGGTTTACCCGAGACAAGTTAAAGGGTGCGATATGAACCGAAGGTTCATTATTGCATCAAAGTACCTCGCGATTTAAACTGTAAAGATCCATATCACTATCTTTTTATTGATTGTCTGAATTGATGGACATACCCGGACATGAATGTACATACTTTATTGCCGGTTTTCGTTTTATAAAATCCATACGATAAAAGAGGAATGACGATGATGATGAACATGACAGCTGCAAGAACATACCATACATTAATATCCAGATATTCATGCAGGGCATATACGGAATACCCGATAAGAAAACTTGATAAAAATGAACCGATAGTTATTGCTCCAAAGATCTCAATTGACCTGAGTCCAAGCATCTTTCCAATCACTGATCCACTTACTGAACCAGTGCCCTGAAGCGGAAAGAATACAAAAAGGATCAAACCAACAAAATAAAGTTGCTCAAGCCATCGGTGTTTTGCAAGGTATAATTCTCCTTTTCTGATAAGGTACCGAATCATGTTCCCAAGATATGGAACATTGCATATCAGTTCAAAATTCCATATCATGAACAGGCAACAGGCTATGTCTACCCATACAATTGACAGACACATGATCTGAAAAGGAAACCCAAGGGCTATACCTGCGGGGATAATACTCTCTTTGCCTGCCGGAGGAACAAAATACAATAATAACAGACCGCCGAGCTGAAGAGCGGTTGTGTCATCGTAGAGCCAGAAGAGTACTGCGACCAGAGCGCCAGCCAGTAAAAATGGAATAGTCAGGCGTAATATCCGGTTGATAACCGGAGAAAACCAGATAAGTCCTCCTGTTATATAGCAGCCGAGAGGTTTTATATCCATGAATGTACGTCACCGGATGGTAAAAAATTCATTATTTGATTGGTCTTCTTTAGAGATATACAAGACCTGAGTTATTCACCTTCGTACTGACTGCAATTTGAAGTTGTAATGGAGTGAGTATGGATGTAAGGGTATCACGTGACATATCAGTAATTACTGCAATGGATGGCCCGACCGAACTCATCCCGATAAATTCAAGGCCGGCTTTCCTCAGTTTATGCATGTACTGATATAATTCAAAGGAGTGATGTTCAATTTCAGCCCTCTTTGATCCTCTGAATTCCATCTCCCACATATGATCACCCATTTTTTTCAGGTCTTTCTGATTGAGTGCAGGAATGAAATCCATCATAACAATATACGCTTTCAGTTCTCGATCACGGTAATCAAGCGAACGGGCTTTATTCATGAGCAGAGAAAATTCCTCTTCTCCAGCTGATGAGATAGAACTTGGGGGAATTACAATGTGCACATGTTTCCCCTCAGCAAATGCATGCTGGTGAACAACCGTCAGATTATCCCCAAGGATTGCCATCCCTCCCCGTCCACTCACCGCAGGACCGACTCCGGTCTCAAACCCGTATGCGATCATGCCCTCTTCTGTCTCTTCGACATAATTGTTCCCGATAAGGATACGGAGCTGATCAAGGGTTAATGGATCTCCAAGGGCCCTGTTTACTGCAGCTGACAAGGCGGTCAGGATGGTGCTGGTTGAGCCTAGTCCCACATGCTTATAATCATGGTCTTTGGCAGTAACTGAAAATCCTCCTGTGTAACCTACCGTTTTTGAAAATACTAAAAGAAAATGTCTGATAATTGCAGGTCTGGAATAATTGATATCAAATCCTTTCTCAATACACCTGACTTCCACTTCAGCAAAAACATCAATGGCAAATCCAATGCCGCCACCACCCGGGTGTCCGGGAGCAAACCGGTTCATATCCAGAACGGTCAGATGTATCCGCCCAGGTGCCTGTGTCCTGACAGGTTTTTGTGTTGGTGAGAGTGAATAGGGTTTTTCATAACCGCAGGTATTCATGTTCTCGCCTGGGTGAAATGAGGTGAAGTCATATTCAACCAGGTCAAGGTCTCCTCCCCTTATCTTCAGGATGGTCATGTAACCGGCCTCCGGTCAAAGAAAATATTCTTCCCGGTGGCGGAGAGCGGGATGCCATAAGCGCAGGTGCAGTCCGGAAGCAGGTGAAGTGATAATGCGGCAACACCTGCAGTAAAGAGGATTCGGTTGTCTGCATTATGTATTTGTGCTGTTTTCGCAGCAGACCCGACTGCGATACCAAGATCCGCCATTCTGATAATACAGTTCGGACCATTAAAGAGTGACTGAACCGGGTTTTGGGATGCCTTCTGACGCATCTCCTTACAGGTTGGAAATCCGCACCCTCCACAATTCAGTCCCAGGTCTTCTGTTCCCTTACACCCGATAAGAACACACACCGTACTATCCCGTATGTTTTGTGCATCCCGTGGAAATGGAGGAAGGCCGGTTCTGTTTCCAATTGCGACCATCTCATCCGCAATCCGGTCCATATCCTCTCCGGCAATAATCCGGGTTACAATAGTGTCAACACCCTTTCCTTTTGGTGCTGTCCGTGCAGAGACTGCCATGAGTGATGCAATAAGCATCATGGCATCCTGTTCAGGATCCATAACCAGAATATCCTGAAGAGTATTTATCTTCACTGTTACCTGACTTTGGTATGATGGTTGATATATGCGAGTATAGAGCTGTATGCCATTTCTGAGCCACGATATGCTTCCTGCCGTGCCGGGTCAGGTTCTGCCATTGCACGGGTTTTCATCTCTTCATACTCCTGCAAAAGAAAGTTCATGAATAAAAAAAGATCTGAGTTCTCATATCCGAATCGTTCTACTGCAAGACCGCACGCACGGTCCCAGCCCTGTTTTGCAAATGAGGAGAGATTATATTTTGTCGGGCTGTGCTTCATTTCAATAAGCATCTCAAGCATCTCATCCGGACTGACTGCCCCTTTATGCTCTCTGAACTGAGAAGTCACCTTCCTGAAGAATTCACTCCATTCTTCATTCCACCGTTCTTGCAGTTGTTCAGGATACTCCTCTCCTGCTTTTGGTATGCGCCTAATAAACATCTTCGAAATTTCACTTTCAAATCCTTCAACATCCTGGGGAAAAGAGAATGTAATCGAGATTTCACCATCCGGGTCAGGTTGTGAGGTATAGATAACGGAATAGGGAACAATAATGTAATCTCCGGATTTTATTTTCACGATGAGCCGGTTATTTGTTGCATATACCATGCAGGATTCATAATAAAAATTATCAAACCAGACCTGCATCTTCTCCCTGGTTTTCACAACCTCAAACTGATCAAGCCCTTCTTTTGAGCGTGTCACCCCCTCAATAAGAAGGAGTTCATCTTCATCCGATTGCATGGATTGCTTTTTGGATGCAATATCTGACTGGAATTGTAAAACCTGTGCATTGATATATTTCTTCCAGTAGTTCGGCCATTTCGGATCATCAAGAATTTTCAGACCTCCCCCTTCTTTGCGCTTCAAACCATGCATGAAAATTCTGACATACTCTTCCTTCCCATCAAAAAACCGCATGGGGGTATTGCATCTGATGCAGACGTATGTGTTATTTTCAACATATATCTCGTGCACGAGCTCGTAGGATAATTTTATCAACTGATTTTTCTGGTTCTTGATGATAAGACGATAATTTGTTACGTAAAATTTCGTAATGAACCGGTTTTTCGGGTTAAAAAAGACTGCAGCAACACCTTTTTTCAGTAATGTTTCCCCTTTCAGACAGCCGGTGATCATGAGAATTGCCCTTGAGTATTGAAAAATTATCTGAAGTGTATATGCATCATCTGATATATGTTGGGAATCTAAAAACCCGTGAGCAATCATGTTTACCGGGATAGATATCGGAGGTACAAATACTGATATTGCTGTCATAGATTCTCAAATCAATACCTATAAAGTACCTAATACTGAAGGGCTGGACAATGCCCTTCTAAAAATTTCTTCAGACGGGCGCCTTGCTGTCAGCACTTCCCAGCCTCTTAATGAGATTATTACCGGCCATCCCGCAGATATCCGGACTATTACCATACCCGGTCCTGGGCTTGTATATTCTGGTGCAGTAAAAGGGGCGGTTTCTCATCGTGGAGACGTAGTCGAACCAATCGACCCTGAAGAGATTAAAAAAATCATGAAGGGGCAACATGCACGGGCTATTGCAATTGCAGGGAAATTCTCCGTCCGCAATGATGCATTGGAAAAGCAGGTGTATGATATTGTCTCCCAGTTTTATTCTGACGAACAGATAGCACTCAGTTATCCCATTGGAGCGTTAAATTTCCCAGCACGTATTCACACCACAAAATTGAATGCACGGATAAAAGGAAAAGTAACCTCTCTTATTAAGCAGGTTCAACGGGTAAATCCTGATTTCTTTTTTGTCACCTCAACCGGGGGGCTTACCTCACCAGCCCGTGCTCTCGATAATCCCATGCTGCTATTCCATTCAAGTCCCGCCACCGTGGCGAATGGAGCCTATTACTTGAGTAAAAATGAGAACTGCCTGGTGATAGACATCGGGGGAACTACAACCGAATTGGTTCCTTTGAAAAATGGGAAACCAATTTATGAGACTGTTGTTTTGGATGGTTCTAAAACACTGATTCGGGCAGTTTCAGCTATGAGTATTCCCTATGGTGGAGATTCCTGTATCCGTTCAGAACTGTGTCCCTTCAGAGCAGGCTCATCCCGATCATTTGGCGGAGGGGAACCTACCCTGACTGATGCTCTGAATGTTATGGGCGCAAGAATTGGTGACGCTGAAAGATCCGATGTGGTTGATCATACAACAGCACAGAATGTTGTGCACCGATACCTGGACCTGGTCGCATCAGCCGTAAAAGAGTATAATCCTGGAGTTCTCATCGGAACTGGATA
>CAYWHV010000015.1:3878-18598 GCA_964458045.1 uncultured Methanospirillum sp. | reverse complement strand
TCACATTTTTCTGCGGTTTTTGCCTGCCGCTCATCACTGGTGATCAACGTTTCATCCCTAGCGATTGCTTGTGATACAAAAAGCAGATCGTAGAATGAATGTTCGAATTCTATCGCAAGGTGGAGTGCTTCCGGACCATATTGTTCATTCGGTTCGATAGTTATGACGTTTTGTTTACAAATTTCCTGCACTTTCGCATACAATGTTGTGGCCTGATCACTGGTAATAATTCCCTTTCGTTGGTATTTCCAGAGTACATTTCCTGTTTCAGCAAGGAGAAGTGATACTGAGTATGGAATATTTTCTGGTTGCAACCAGGGTCTGACTTTATGATAGCCCTCCTCTTTCAAGATATATTTCAGAAATGCAGAACTATCAATGACTGTCACGATCTTCCCTCACGAGTTTTACAGCAGTACCTTGAGGAGCTACCGGCAATTCAGATATCATTGATTCTAATTGATCTAAAAGATCCTTTTTCCGCTCTTCGTCTATCTTTTTCTCGATAAACTCTCGTAATTCATTGTTCCAGTCGATTTTGCCCTTGAAGAGATCAAAATTCTCTTTGGTTTTGTCAGAAATTCTCAAGCTAATTGTGGGGCACATGTTGCAGGTATTGTATGTAAAAATTTACTAAATTTGTTGTAAAGATTTTCGTCTTTATGTAAACCTGTATGGTTTCACGATTACGGAACCATGAATCCGGGATGGGATGAGAAACTAAGGATTGAAATCAGATTTCCGATTTCTCCCTTACTTTTACCGTCATACTACATATGGGAGGTGAGTGGGGTAGAATCTAAATTGCGCCAAACGTTATTAGTATCAATGGTTATCGAATGATGCTGTATGATTATATGAACAACGAGAGATTGAGCAAATTGAACCCTGGAGTCGGGAAATCATGATCTAGCTAATGATTCATGACGGTTAATTCCTTCAATAATATCAAAATCCGTGTCAAATGAATAAATATCTCTTATATTTAAATCCCTCATGATTGCTATTGATGTTGCATCCACAACTGACAGATGAGGAAACGAGGTAAAAATGTTTAGTCCATTCATAAACTGATTCTGGTCCAGATACACAATATCTAAAATATCCGATTCAAACAAGGTATCATGAACGATCTTTGCAGCATGAAGTCCGGAACGTCTTTTTAAAAAGGTCAGGACTTCAGACAGAATATATTCAGTAATAATCCCATGAATATTCCCTTGTTCCATCTCGAGAACAATGGGAACTGCAAGATCATGCCATTGGTCCCGTTTATAGAATGCTCCAATCAGGATTACTGAATCAATAATGGCCTTCATGACTCAGGGATGAGTTCGTGCTCGATGAGTGAATTCGAGGCGGGGCCGTCAAATGCCCCAATTAAGGATGAGAGTTTCTTTTTGTCTTTCATGATCTCAACCTGCACTGTTTTCTCATGAATGACCCAGGTAATGGTATCACCTTTGGAAAGATGCAGTCTATCAATTATTTCCTGTGGAAGAACGATAATCTGGTCCGTAACCTGCGTTTTAATAACTTCTGTCATATTGTATACATTTACCGTAGAGTTTTAATTAGCCTCTTCCTGTTAGAAAATATTTATACATTCTGATTTAACATGACACAAATATTGGTGATTCCCAAAAACAGTCGTTAAAAATTGCATTTATTTGGTGAAAAAAATATATTTACGAAACCTCACCGGCTTCCTCATCAAAGTTCTTGAGCGTTCCCATGGCATCATTCATCGATTCAATCTGAATAAGCCATTCATCAAAGACGCCCATGTCCTCTGAGTCCTTGATATATCTGCCACAGCAGGACTTACCGTTAATGACGTTTGCACCGATCTCCGCTGCTACAGCAAGCACTTCCTCGGTACTCTCCTCATCGATACCACGCCCTTTCTTGACAAGAGCCTTGATATCCTCATCATAGCCACCTTCCAGGAATTTTTTTGCAGAGGCAAACAGGACAAGTAATTGGAAGTGCATCGGAGCTATGAGTTCAATCATATCCTCCTCAACCTCCTGTTCCATGATGATCTCCTCTACCTCGATGAGTTTATTCATCGAATCATCCTTCGAGAACCTGTTGTTCTGGAAGAGCTTGATGATCTTCAGGACTTCAATGCAGATATCCTGATTAAAACCATTCAGCAACTGGTATCCTTCAGGCATATCATCATCATCGCCACCTTCAAAATCAGCCTCACGCAGGGAATTCATCCAATTATCCCATCGCTCCTGGCTGTAAAAGATATAGAAGAGCTTCATGGGAGTCTCTTCCTGCGCTGATGCCGAGTCTTTCTTTTTGCGTGGAGCCATTACATACACCTGTGATTTACCGGGCATAAGAGTTTGTCGGCTGCATGGCATGAACCGGTATCCTGCTTCGCCTGTCAACAGCCATTTCAGGACAGAAAATAAAGTACTGACCAGATGGAGCAGGATACCCGCAAGGTCGTGATGGTCCGGTTCGGAGAAATATTTTTAAAGAGTGAACCGGTGCGCAGGGAGTTTTTAAACCGGCTCCGGGATAATATCCGTGCCGGTCTGAAAGGATTGAACGTGGACGCGGCGATCACTATCACCCGGAGCAGGGTTCTGGTCAGTTCCGAATCGGCAGTGGATCTTGTACCGCTGCTCTCCCGGATTTTTGGTGTTATCGACATTGCCCCGGTGACGGTCTGTGGAAACGCCATGGAAGACCTCTGTGAAACTGCAGTCAAGGTCGCACAACCCCATCTCATGCCACATACCCGGTTTGCTGTCAGGGCACGGCGTGAAGGTGTTGAAGGTTTTTCCAGCCAGGAACTTGCTGCAGAGGCGGGATCCTGGATTATCGATGTCATTCCTGATCTAAAGGTGGATCTCACTGCACCGGAGTATGAGATCTTTATCGAGGCAAGAAAAGAGGGGAGTATGGTGTACGATACCCGGATAGCCGGTCCGGGAGGCCTTCCTTATGGGACACAGGGGAAAGCGGTCGCCCTCATCTCTGCAGGCATAGATTCACCGGTTGCTGCCTGGCTTATGATGCGCCGGGGTGTACGGATGGTTTTTCTGCATATTGAACCGGGACAATTTGGGGGTGCCGATATCAAACGAAACCTTGAAAACAACCTTGCAGCACTCTCTCACTGGGTTCCTGGTCTTGAATTACCAATCATTACCATCCCTGCCGAACCGTTCTATCAGGCTCTTATGGCCCTCTCCGAACTAAAACTCCGGTGTGTGATCTGTAAACGTGCCATGCTTGAACTGGCCTCACGGTATGCTCAAAGAGCCGGCTGTGATGGGATCGTAACCGGAGATAATCTTGGTCAGGTGGCTACCCAGACCCTTCACAACCTTGCTCCCATCTCTGCCGGGATTGAGATCCCGATCTATCGTCCGCTCATCGGGTACGATAAAGAGGAGATCATAACCCTTGCACGAAAGATTGGATCTTTCTCATCTGAACCGGGTGATACCTCGTGCAGTGTCCTACCTCCCCGTCCGGTCACCAGGTCAGATGTCCATCAGATAGAGAGCCTTATGGAACACTCATCCATGCGGTCCATAATCGAAGATCTCCTGAAATCTTCAACGAAAAAAGTGATAAAAAACGGGATTATTCAGAGTACATGAGAATATTAAGGTGAGCAGGCCAACCCTTCTTTCTCTGCGATCTCAATAAAAGATTCTGCAACATAATCGGCCTGCTCACTGGTAATGCCATAACTGTTAAACTTCCAAACCCTGGTTGACCCGGCCAGAATTCCGGTAATCCCCCGTTCACGAAGAGCACTGGTCAGGAAAAAGCCCCTCTTCTTATGTGTTTTCGCAACCGTGTCAAATGAATCGGTTGTATTCATCCTGGTCAGGGTATGTTTGCGGGGGTACTCACTCTGGACTTTTGTCCCGTCAATGGTAAGCAGGGCATCGACAATCCGGTTCACGTATTGTACCTGGGAATCAAATTCCTTCACCCTTTTCTTCACATGGGGAAATGATGCCATCATCCCGACAGATGTAACGCCCATCAAAGTGCATCCCATCATCTCAACCTCTTTTACTCCGAATGTTCTCCCGGTGAGATCTCCTTTTATGCCAGTCGTCCGAAAGACAGTCTCTGCCCATTCGCTGGGTGTTGCAAGAACGCCGGATGGAGCAGGGGCTGCCATGCTTTTATGGCCGGAACCGACGAGAAAGTCAGCCCCCAGCTCTTTCCCGTTCACGTCCTGGATTCCGACCGTATAGGCACCGTTACAAAGGACCGGAATATCATACTGGTGGGCCACTTTGATAAGATCCGAAACCGGATGCTGGTTCCCATACTGGTAATCAACCTGCTCCACAAACATGAGAGCAGGGGTTTTACCGGTTGTTTTGAGTACTTCCTCAATCCGGGCCGCTGCTGCATCAGGGGTGATGATATGAGAATCATCTGCGGGAATTTCAAATGGTATTCCCCGTGATTGTTCCACAGATAAAAATTCCGTGTAGTGGGAGTAGGCAGTCAGGAGGACCGGATCATCCGGCCTCACCAGGGCAGAAGCGACAGCCTGAAACCCTCTTCGTGCACCGGGCATCAGCCGGGCAACATCCATGTTCAGAAATGTGGCAAGATCTTTATGAAATTCTGCAAGCGGGGGTTTGGAGATATGGTCAAGTCTGAACGGCTTGGTGCAGTGATCGCAGACTGAATATCCGTCCCCATAAGCCAGAACTGCCTTCATGGCATCTGTAGTCAGACGTCCTCCGGCCTGAATCGGATCAAGGTTGATAAACAACTCATCAATCTGCCTGGTATCGATGCCTTCACCACAATTCATGCCAACAACTCCTCCTTTAGGACTGCGATCTGTTTCTCCAGTTTCCCTAAAATTTTTTCAGCCTCCTTTTTTTGTTCGACAGATAACTGGTGGTGCGGGACGGTATCCCGAAGCATACCTCTGATGTCCGTGAGGAGGTATAGTCCCTGAAATACCGCATCTACTGACCGTTTAGACATATATGTACCTGACAGTACGTTTGGTGCCGGGATGCAATAAGAGGAACGATTCGGAAAAGGTGAATCGGTTTGGTTCTCAAAAAAAGGGAAACCTGTGAATCAGGTTCCGAGGTTAATATTGGCAGTCCTGCTTACCCTCAAGGACTTTGCCCCGGCAACATGTCTCTGTCTTCGGGTTATAGCAGGTATCCCCACACTTCTGAGCTCCTACTCCTTCAAACACCTGTTTCTGACAGCATGATTCTGTCTTCGGATTATAACAGGTGTCTCCACATGGCTGCAGGCCAAGTCCCTCAAATACCTGCTCCTGGCAACATGTCTGTGTCTTTGGCTGATAGCAGGTATCACCGCATGGCTGGTATCCAAAGCCTTCATATACAGTCCCTTTACAGCATGACTGGGTGCCTGGATCATAGGTTGAGCCTCCACAGAACATGACGCCCTTGCCATCATACACTCTTCCCTGGGAACAGAACTGTTTCTCAGAGTCATAGCAGGCATTGCCACACTCTTTCCAGTTCGGGCCTTCAAGGGTCTTGTTATTGCAGCATGACTGGGTCATCTTATCATAGCATTCTTCCCCACATGCTCCCCAGTACCGACCATCCAGAACCTGGCCATTGCAGCATGACTGGGTGTCCGGATTATACTGGGCACCATGACAGGTGGAAAGACAGCGGGTTCCGTTCACCGGGTATCCCTCACAACAGACCTGCGTTTCCCGGTTAAAACAGACGCCCTTACACTCCCCCCACATCAGGCCGTCATATATCTGAGCATTGCAGCATGACTGCGTGCTTGGATCATAACAACTGTCTCCGCATGGAACAATCTTCGTTTTATCATCAAACACCTGACCCTGGCAGCATGTCTGGGTTGCGGGATCATATACCCCTGTCCCACAGGGGATACCTGCAGCATATACCCCGATAATGAGCGCCGATAAGATGAAAGCGCTTAAAAACATCAGACCAAAAAATCGGATATGGACTTTCTGCATGATATCTGGTACTGCTTCACAGTTCAAGTATCTTCGCTCTTGCCGGTGCCTTACTCTTATCATCTTCCCGAGAAGAATATCTTTTCAGATTATGGATAACCGATTTCATCTTCTGACCGGGACTGATGTACTTTCTTACACCTGGATTCTTCCCCCCGGAGGAATGATTGCTGTTGGAGAACTGGCGGTAGTCACGGATGAACGAACCAAAACCCGCTATTTTGCACGGGTTACGAGAATGAATCATGACCTGGAGACCGGGGGATTACTTGTTACCGGGCTTCCCATCGGGTGTATCAGTCAGGACGGGATTTATAGAAAGCCACGAACCATCCCTCCGCTTTATTCACCGGTCAGGCCATTGGACGCAGATGAAAATGCCATCCTTCGCAGGTTCATGGGTGAACTCGAAGTCGGATTCATGATGAGCGGAAACCAGAAGGTAGTTGACCTTCCGATCGGTATCCCGTCATCCGTTTTAAACCAGCACCTGGGAGTTTTTGCAACGACCGGTATGGGAAAAAGCAATCTCATGAAGGTCTTCTGTGCATCCGCAATCAATACACGAAATGCGGGAATACTTCTCACCGACCCACACGGTGAATACGCTACCGGTCAGCCCGGCGACCCGGACTCCCGAGGTCTTGTTCATCACCCGAAAGCCCAGGATGGTCTTTGTGTATTTACTATCCGTAGCCAGGACATCGCCCTGGAATATGGGATGAAACCGCTCCGGATTGGTCATAAGGATCTTTCGATTGCTGACCTGGGGCTGGTATTTGATCTAACTCCGGCACAATATGAGGTCGTCAACCTCCTGATGCCCTTTTCAACAAATGAGATCATCGATTTTTTTATCAATGAAGATGTTGAATCCCTCCCCTCACATCTGCGAACAACAGCTTACATCGGGAATCATCAGGATATCGCCCAGCGTGTCAGGAGTGCGCCATCTGATGCTCTTCGTCTTGTCCAGCGGCAGATACGGACCCTCCTGGACCTGACCTCACTGTTTGTTGATTCGTCATCCTCTTCCCTGCCTGAAATCCTGGCTGCCCTTGATGAAAATAAGGTTGTCCTGATTGACATCCCCGGGATGAGTGATGCAGCCGAACTCTTTATCCTCTCTGCTATCTCCAGGGCAATATTCAAGGATCACCAACGACGGTTCATTGAGCAGGGATCTGCGGCTGCCAGCGGCAGAGTTCTCATATCCATTGAAGAAGCACAACGTGTCCTTTCCCAACGGTCTGAAAAAACAGGGGTATTCCGTGAGATCGCCATGGAAGGAAGAAAGTTTGGTGTCGGCCTAGGGGTGATCACCCAGCAGCCGAAAAATATTGATCAACGGGTGCTGGCGCAGATGAATACCCTGTTTGTCATGGGACTTGCCGATCGTCATGATCGTGAGATCATTGCATCATCTGCAAAACATGATCTCAGGGTTCTTGATACGGAGATCCAGACCCTTGACCGGGGAGATGCCGTCATTTCAACGGTGGGGATACCATTCCCGGTCAGTTGTCATATCCATTATTTTGAAGAGTACCTGGATGCCCTCTGGGAAGCTGCTCCCTGAATTAATGTGCAATCTCTTTTTTGAATGCGATCCAGAGAAGAAGGCCGGAGAATATGAGACCTCCAAGAAGATTTCCTATTGTTGCCGGGATGAGATTACTGAGGAGAAATGTGCTCCATCCAAGATTTCCTGCAAGCGGGCCGACCTGTGCCACCTGCAGGAAGGTCAGGTGAGGGGCACATAAAAGACCAGCAGGAACAAGAGCAGCATTGGTAATGGAATGCTCAAGGCCGGTTGATGCAAGGGCCATTGACGGAAACCATACTCCTGCTATCTTTCCGATTGCATCATCAGCGCAGATACCTAGGAGAACGGCAAGGTTCAGGAGCCATCCGGCAGCTACTGCTTTGATAAAACAGGCCCATAGGCCGACAAGCCCCGGGTAACTGCACCGGTCAGAAGCAAATGCTACCATGTGTACAGCAGATGCACCGGCAGTCATTCCCTCCGGTCCTGGCTGAAGAAGAACCCCGAACGTCACAAGGGCGGCAAAGAAGATCGCTCCGATAATGTTTCCGATATAGGATAACGCCCATAACCTGAGTACAGGGAACCAACTCCCATGACCGGAAAATGCAGCAAATGGTGCCAGCATTGCATCACCGGTAAAGAGTTCTGCACCGGTCAGGACAATCAGGATGAGCCCGAGGGGAAATACCATTCCTGAAAGGAGCTGGGCCATTCCTGCTCCAAGGGCAGGTGCAACACCGGTTGATATGATGATCATCAGGGATGCACCCATGGCGATATATGCTCCGGCCATCCCCCCCCTGAGCAGAATATTCCATCCCGGGAGTGACATCCGGTATTCTCCTGATTCAGCTCCTTTTGCAATGATTTCATACGGGGTCTGATATGACATGATCTCCTCCTGGATTTTGGGTCTTCATTTTTCGATTGAATCAGTTTCTTTCATGTTTCCGGTTTATCAGGTAATAACCATGTATGCGATAACTGATAAGACAACTGCCAAAAGCAGCATACCGGCACTAATGGGGACTACGTACACAAGGATGGTATTTACAATACTTGCCAGCTGGGCAATAGAATCAGATCCGAAGATGATGACTCCGTTACAGGTTGCAGAGCTTCCGGCAGCCTTCGCCTCCGAACGGTCTTTGAGTGCCTGTTCAACACCATCAAGAACATGAAGCACCAGGTCATCAGGAGATATCCGAAGTCCGACCGGATTTTTGCCACTGATCGTATTCACGACATGCGTGTCGGTGGTCATCACCTCAGCCTCATCGACCAGGGCACGGACTTCATCCCTGATATACTCCCTCACTCCCTGAGCCATATTGTTTCCGTCAATGAGGATATATGCAGCCGTCATCCCTCCGGTTTCAGTAACCAGAACCTGCAGACCAATGTCTCCGATACCTTCCTCACGGGTATATGGCAGGGGAAGATGTGCATATCCTGCCTGTAGGGGGTACAGTGGTTCTATCTCCCACCGGTCCATTGCCCCTGAAGCAGCGGTGAAGTATTCATGTGCCGTCCGGGTTCCTGGGAGAATAACATCAATCTCATCACCAAGGCAGTTGTGGGCATCAATAAATCCGATATGCGGGGTAATTTTATGCCCTTCACAGATGATGGCATGCCCGATTCCAAAATCAATATCTTCTGTCTTATCCGGCGAGCGGGTACTGACCATCAACAGGGCATCTCCGATTCGCTGGTAGAGGAGTGAAACTGTGCCGACGTTTATCCTTCCTGGCTTTCCTGCAGTAGCATGCCAGTGCAAAGATGTCCGCGTTTCATTGACAGCATCTACGATTTTGTCGATCTCACCTTCAGATACCAGGTTGTAATCATGGGTGGCGCATCCGTGAGCAACCATCATCTCCTCATCAAACCGGTTTCTGAGAATTGAGGGAAGATTTCCCCCCCCTATCTCTCCCATCGGTCCCGGATGCACGTTGGGAATCGTGAGGATAAGATCCTTTTTCCCTTCACGTCTGAAGAAAATACTGACCTGCGGAACCCATGCCTCCTGTCCGATATCCCGGAAAAACTCTTCCATTCCCTTGTCCCCGTCGGTAAGGTGGGCAATGAATGCATTGAGAAATTTCAGGCCGCGAATGTGAAAGGCCCGGTATAATGGCCGATCAATAAGCCATATCAGGATGGTAAACCCGGTCCCAAAGAAGATCATCAGGACCGGGGCAAGGACCGGGAAGGGATCCGGAAGGATGAGCAGGACACAGAGCCATCCGGCAATGCTCTGAATTGATGCCGGAATGATCATCCGCGATGTCCGGTAGTCTGCAATGGAGACCAGAACCAGAAGCCGGACTCCAAAGATAAACCCTAAGGATATGGCATAACACAGATCCAGAAGATCCTGAAGAAAGATGAGGCCGATGAGGGTTATCAGGCATGAGAAGAGTGTACATGAAACCGCCAGAAGTGCCCCCCTGTTCCAGGTCATCTGACGGTTGAGCATCACAATCAGGGGCCTTGTGAGCAGAAATGCGACGACACCTGGTACGATGAACCCCAGAATACCAAACCATTCATAGGCTGGATCAAGCCTTCTGGAGAGTATTTCCAGGAGAAGCCCGAGAATAATCAGGATGCCAAGTGATGCTGGCCACCGTGGTGCGGTAAAGATGTATCTGGACATCCTTTCCATTCTGACTGCACTGCCGGGTACGGTATCCATGCCTGTGTACCTATATCTTATGCCCGTCCGGGACCATGAGAGGGGAATTGGCCAAACTTTTCTTCATACCGTCTGACCATACTCTGCCAGTCAGGAAGGCCGGTCTGACACCCGCAGGTCTCCACGACAAAGGAAGCGGTTACCCCTCCGATTCTGCATGCATGTTCGGAAGAATATCCGGCAGCATAGGCGGTAAGAAATCCTGCCCTGAATGCATCGCCGGCACCGGTTGGATCAACACAAGGAACCGTTACCGCAGGAATAAAATACTCTTTCCCCTGGTCATAGAGGACTGCCCCGTCTCCGCTCCTGGTCTCTATTGCCATCGGGACCCGGGATATCAGTTCGTCACGGTCTATTCCCAGGGTTTTGCACATGCCGGCATATTCATGATGATTTGCGATGAGAAGGTCGATTGAATCCAGAATGGTGTTCAGATGATCCGGCGTGTACCGGTGAAGATCCTGTCCAGGATCAAATGATGCAAATCCGGACTGCCGGGCCACCTGCACATTAAATCCCGGGTCTGCAGTCGCCATATGCACAAAGGGTAGTGAGGGGGCTTTTTCTGTCTCAAAAAGATATGAGGCTCCCCACTCAAAATAGGTCATCTGATCCTCCTCCGGACCGGTGAACATAAACGCAGTGGCCGTATGTTTCTCTGGTGCAACAAAAAACTGCTGGTCAATACCAAGTTCTTTCATTCTGGAATCATACGCACTTCCGGCAAAATCCCCCCCGACAGCACTTATAAGGGAAACTTTCCCTCCAAGGAGTGCAATTCCCACGGCAATATTTGCCGCTCCTCCACCAAATGCAATAGTTCTCTCAAGTATTGATGCTGAGGCATTCGGACCGGGGAGGTGGGATACCCTGCATATATGATCAACAGCAGTATGACCAACTACAGAAATCACAACTCTTCAACCTCGATAATCTCAAGTGGTATGTCCCGCAGGGCTTTTCCAATGGTTGAAAGTGCAATCCTTCGTGCATGCTCTTCAGAATCCGCCTTGTACACTTTCATCTCCATCTTTACTCCGACAAGGGCTGTTCTCGCAACAATCAGCGTGCACGGGAGTTCTTCCTCACAATATGGACATGAAAGAATTCCTGCTTCAACCTCAACAAATTTCGCGGTGGGGTTCAGTCTTTTTCCTGCTTCGCTAATCGCAATACTGATGGCGTCATCGACAGAGTCAGCATCACGAATAGTCCAGGCAGATTCTAATACTACTAGATAATCAGGCATTCTAATTCCTTTATTTTTGGGGGTTACCAGTATCCGTAATGAACATGTTCGCCAGTCTCCATCCGGTTGGGGGATGGAACTATTTCACGGGTATATCCGGCGGTGAGGAGTGTAACTGGTCGTATGTGTCCGGGGATGTCCAGTATCTCACGAACCATCTCATCATCAAATGCTCCGGTCCAGCAGGATCCAAGACCTGCGGCATGGATTGCCATCATCAGGTATGTTCCGGCTATTGTTGCGTCCTGCATCGCATAGAGAATGCCCCGTTCACTGTACCGGGACATGGATCGTACATAATTGGCACAGATTACAAAGATGACCGGGGCAGCTGACACATGTTCCTGCTGGAATGCTGCATCAGCCAGGAGTTCCCGGGTTCCTTCATCCGTTACCACAATGACATCCCATGACTCAAGGTTCCCTGCTGAAGGGGCAGAGCGGGTAGAGAGAAGGATCTCCTCAATGATGGAATCATCAACAGGTTCAGAGAGATACTGTCTGACCGATGTTCGTCCTGTAAAAAACCGATTGAGTTCAGACAAATTCATGTTTTTCCAGTTCCTGCCATGCAAGCATTGCAACCGTTGTGGCATGGGTGATAGCAGCTCCGATGCTCTTTACCGACTGATCAAAATCATTGCTTTCCACCAGACTGATGGCCTGGTTCAGGTTATCGACTGATTTTTGAAATTCCGTATTATTTGTTGCCCTGAGCGCAAACTGCAGTTCAATTCGTACAGATTCAAGGCACTGGAGAACAATCTTTCTCCCACCGGTGCGTTCTGCATCCTTCAGACCTGATAACACGGTAATCAGTTGTGATGCTATGATTAATTCTGATTTAGCCCGCTCACCATACTGATACGCGGAAACAGCACCTTTCTTGTCCATAGTACGTACTGACCATACGCATTATAATTAATGTCCATCCGGAGAGAAGAGGCCGCTTTATCAATACATGTTTCAGGTAATTGATTAATCCCGGTCCAACGAAAACCCATGACATCCAGGACGACATGCAAAGCATATCCATCGTTGGATGATTCATGGCCAAAAAAAGAGTGAAAGGCTATTTGATTATTTCGAGCGCTGTTTCTGGCCAAGCATGGATACTTTCGGGCGTCCCATTCTTCTTCGGGCTGCCATGGTGCGGAGTGCCTGAGTCTGTCCGGCTCCTCCTCTGCCACCGCGTCCACCTCGACCACCTCTGCTTCCGCCACGCATCTCTCCACCACGACCTCTTCCACCACGGCCGGCAGCCCGTTCCATTCTCTTAATGGTGGTCTGTGCCTTAAACCGCTGGTTTGGTCCTGGCTTCTTTGTTTGTCCGTCTTTCCTTGGGACAAGGCGAATCTGGCCTTTGCTTCCCTTTATCTGCATCCATTCCGTGGTTCCTGTCTTGCCCATAATTGCACCTCGCGAATGCCTGTACTATTGCCCGTTATCATCAATTAAATATTGTCTAATATGAGCCCATCATTCAGGCATTTTTGAGTACCTGAGAGATGGCCTCGCGGAGAATCTGGTTCACGATTTTTCCATCAACTGATCCTCGCACTTCTTTCATCACAATGCCCATTACCGGGCCGGTTGCGGCATTCCCGCGCTCTTTGATAAAATCAGCACGCTCAGCTACTATCCGTTTGATAATTGCAGCAAGTTCATCTTCAGAGACCTTTGGCGCTGCTATCTCACATGCCTCTGCCGGAGTCTTTCCCTCGGCCAGTGCGGTCAGGATAGGTGACAATGCCTCTTTGGCAACCTCTCCGGAGTTTATGAGATAAAGGACTTTTTTGATGTCCTCATCATCGATGCGGTGAACCTGTGCTCCTTCTCTACTCAGTTCCCTGAGCGTTGAATTAAATGCCCGTTCTGCAAGTGCAGGTTTCACACCTGATGTGATTGCCTCTTCAAATGCATTTCTCCGTTCCGAGTATGCCATCTGTCTCGCAACTTCCCGTGCAAGGTCGAACTCCTGCATGTATCGTGCGATGGTATCATCAATCATTTCAGGAATTTCTAGGGAGGCAAACCGTTCAGGAGTGACCCGCACCTGAAACACATCCGTCTCCGGATACATACGGGCAGCACCTGGCAGTGGTCTCATATATGCCGTCGAGCCGCCTTCAAGCATCTTCCTGGTCTCTTTTAGTACTCCCTCCAATGCCATCTCCGCTCTTCTGATGATCTGCTGCATGGCACACTGGCATCGCTGTGGTTTATCTGCCACAATAATGACGCAGTCATCGGGTGTTGCATCAAGAGCCTTCTTGAGGGAAGTGACTTCTTCTTCGGTGACGCCATACGCTGGCAGTTCATCGGTATGGAAGAGTCCTCCGACACCGCACTTCTTTGCGTAATCAGACATCTCACTTCCAAGACGCCGACCCGGCTGGATCTCCCGGCCGACAAGACCTGCAAACTTATTCAGACGGATGGCAAGGATTTTCGGTGCTGATTTCAGGACCCTGCTCTTACTCTCGGTAAAGAGTGAGGTTACATCAACCGGCGTCTTCTCTACAGATGCTCCGCGTTTTTTGAGTTCTTCCCTGATCTCCAGGAGTGAAACCTGCCTGCATACTTCTCTCCTGACAACTTCAGCGATGAGGTCAAGTTCCTGCACCCCTTTGATCTCGACCCTCGCTCCCGCTCGGATGGAGATATTAATGTCCTGTCTGATGGTGCCCAGACCCCGTTTTACCTTCCCGGTTGAACGGAGGATCATTCCGATCTGTGCTGCCGTCTCCTGGACTGCTTCCGGTGAGTGCATACAGGGACTCGTTGTGATCTCTATAAGGGGTATACCCAGGCGATCAAGTGAGAAGAAGGTGTCTTCAATTCTCTGTGCCGCTTCCTCCTCAAGACAAACGGTCTCGATCTCGGCACCTCCCGGAAGAGTACCATTCATCGCAACAAGGGCCGTCCGCTGAAACCCGCTCGTATTCGATCCATCAATAACCAGTTTTCGCATGGTATGGATCTCCGGGACCGGCGTCATCCCGCAGACTTTTGCAATGGTGAGAACGATGTTAAGTGCCTCTTCATTGAGCGGTGCCGGCGGTTCCTCATCATTCTCAACAAGACAGGTTGTGTCATAGGTCAGGTACCGGAACTGTCTGACCTGCATCATCTCTTCCTCAGCAGCCCGGTCAAGTTCTCCCATCTCGCTTTTTGTTGCCCGGAGATACCTGAAAAACTCCCCATTTGACTCTTCAGC
>CAYWHV010000015.1:0-3868 GCA_964458045.1 uncultured Methanospirillum sp. | reverse complement strand
ATAGTCGTTGGACACCGGCAGAAGAGTTTTTCTTTCGTGTTCAGCTGTTGATGTATCTCAAGTCCGGCAATTAGCCCGAGAGCCTGATAGTCGTCAGTCATACTGATGACCTCCGGGTTATCTCACCGGCCAGATTCTGTTTCATCAGCCTCCGTGCCTCCGTGACGTCGCTGGTGTTTCCAAGCACCCACATGAGTTTGACGAGGGCAACTTCAGGAAGCATATCCTCTCCCTCGATGACTCCGGCTGCAAGGAGGTCTCTTCCGGTATCATAGACCCGGTCACAGACACGCCCGTTCAGACACTGGGACGTCATGACAAAGGTCGTTCCTGCTGCTGACATCTCCCTGATTCGGGCAATAATATCCGTTCCGGTATGTCCAAGCCCGGTACCTGCCAGCACTATTCCTTTATACCCGCTGTATGCTGAAAGAAGAGCAGGATCCATCCCTGGATAATACCAGACAATTGCACATTTTTCTTCAAGGGTATCTTTCAGTTCAGCCTCGCAGCTCCCACGTTTTACCGCATGGGAAGCGAGTGATATGTCAAGTGAAGGATAGGTGACTGAACCGATTACCCCATCTCCAATAGTCTGAAAAGCATCCCGCCTGGAAGTATGCATCTTTCTGACCCGTGTTCCCCGGTGAATGGCACAGGCGTCATCGCTGGTCGTCCCATGCATCACAACGACAACTTCTCCCAGGTCTGACAGGGCGGTCTTTGCAGCACACATGCCATTCATGACATTATCACTGCTTGGACGGTCTGCTGATCGCTGGGATCCGACAAAGACAACCGGGACCGGAGTTTTCACCATGAAACGTATGGCAGCGGCACTGTATGCCATGGTATCGGTTCCGTGAGTTACCAGAACGCCCTGTGCACCGGCTTTTATTTCACCATATATTGCACGGGCAAGCTGCTGCCAGATGGCCGGAGTCATATTTTCCGAGAGGATATTGCAGAGCTGGACCGCACTGAACTGGGCCAGGGTTGCAAGACCCGGGATAGCATTCAGGATATCTGTCGCTCGAAACTGACTGGTAACGGCCCCTGTCCGGTAATCTATTTTACTTGCTATTGTTCCACCGGTGGAGACAATTGAGATCTTCGGAAGCGTGGTATCCTGTGCAATCTCGGATGCATGTGGCTCTGCCATTTCAGAACTGCCGGTTTTCGTGAGGTTTTTTTCCGGGACTCCGATATTATACCCTGACGTCAGCTTGATGGTTGCCATACCATCCCGCGTTGTAATATATGTCCCTTCGCAGGAACAGCCCTGCAGGGTACATCTGACAATATCTCCGGTTTCAAGTGTATTACTCATAATTGTGCTATTCTCCGTGCCTGTGTGAGAAGTTCATGGAATGATGCTGATATCTGTGATTTTTTGTTGCATATCAGTTCAATGTCTTTTTCAAGTTCTTTTCGGCGATCAATCAGGGCATCCTGCACCGCATCAGGGGCCGGTCCGCCAGGCAGCTTCCTGACTGAGAGGGATGTGCTGACTGAGAGGGCTGATTCAATCTTCTCCTGAGTGACTCCAAGGGAAGAGAGGGTTTTTCCATGGAACTCTTCAGCTGCCTGGTCCAGGGTTCCAAGATCCAGGGATCCTTCCTTCACTGCCTTTCCAACAATGTGATGCGCAGTTCTGAAAGGAATATTAAATTCCCTGACCAGCGTGTCTGCGAGTTCGGTAGTTGTTGTCCCCCCTCTTCCTGCTTCTTCTGCCATCCGCTCCCGGTTGAATGTTGCAGATTCTACCATGCCGGCAAGAAGATCGATATCCCGTCTGACTCCGGTAATCCCACGCCAGAGGTGGGGATTGAGATCCTGCAGGTCACGGTTGTATGCCATCGGAAGTCCTTTGGCGATTGTGATAGCTGATACAAATAAGCCCAGAATAGTCCCTGCCCTGGACCTGAGTATCTCGGCAACATCCGGGTTTTTCTTCTGCGGCATAATTGAGCTGGTTGAACAGTACCGGTCATCAAGATTCACAAACTGAACAAATGCCGAGCTCCAGATGATGAGTTCCTCACAGAACCTGGAGATATTGGTAAGCAGCATAGTGTCACATGCCAGGGTCTCCTCTGCAAAGTCACGTGAGGCAACGGCATCCATTGAATTTACCAGGATCCTGTCACACCCCAGTAGGTCTGCCGTCAGAGGGCGGTCAAGAGGATACCCGGTTGATGCAAGGGCTGCTGATCCAAGCGGGGAACAGTTCACCCGGCGCAATGCATCAAACAGCCGGTCAAAATCCCGGGAGAACATCTGTTCATATGCAAGCAGATGGTGGGCCAGCGTAACCGGCTGGGCATGCTGTAGGTGGGTAAATCCGGGCATGACCGTTGTAATATGGTCCTCTGCTACGGAGAGTAGTACTAACCGGAGCCTGGTGAGCGCTTCTAACTGGTCCAGGATGATATCCCGCGTCCTGATCCGAAGGCAGGTTGCCACCTCGTCATTTCGTGACCGGCCGATATGAAGCCGCCCGCCGACATCACCACCGGTCTTTCTGGTGAGGACGGTCTCAATCCCTGCATGGATATCTTCATACGAGGGATCAAACGCCTCTGCCGGCACACCGGATTCGTACATGCCTAAAAGTTCCTTCATCAGGGTTTTTGCATGGTCCTCATGTACGATCTGCTGTCTGGTCAGCATTACCAGATGTGCCATATCGACCAGAACATCTGAAGAAGCGATATTTCTGTCCGCCTCCATCGAGGAGAGGAGTGATTCTATATCTTCTGTCCTCTCCCCGGAGAGCCGTGCCTTTCTGACGACATCTCTGGTCATAATCCCGTATATCTTTCACGGGAGGATAATTAATGCTTAACCAAAGTGGATTTAACTTGAGCATGATGGGAAGCGAGAGTTTTAGAAAAGATTTCGTAAAAGATATTTGCTTGAAAAATTATTTTATTTGCATTTCATATTTTAAACAATAAACAAACTTGTTTTAAAATGTCATTTTTCGTATCGAATAAGAATGGGGGAAAGGTTTATTATTTTAATTTTGTTAATTGAGTAGCCGATTCCAAATTATGAAACCCTCATGATGAAGCGTGTCATGAGCATTTATGATCATGGGTGGGGGAGAATGAATGGAGATTGTTATTTGTATTCGTATGTTTTGATAATAAATTAGGTAAAAATTTTGGATAATTCATGGTGTCACATGAATTGTAATCAAAGGTGTTACCGCCTTATTTACATGATATTAATTTGATTGATTGTTTATCGAATTTGATTCTTTGATAAAAAGAAAGATTTAAATTTTGGTTATTCTTATTTTATAAACTGGTTGTTTATCTATGGAAATAAAAAATTTGATTATTTTATTGTTTATGATGAGCATCATGTTGTCTGGGTGTGTAAGTCAAAGCATTTCAAACAACCCACAAGAACCATCGCAACAGATACAACAGACTGCTGAACCTACTAATCTGATAAATGATGATCCAAACTCTTGGATAGATGCAAGGGGAAAAAAGGTTCCATACAATCATGTAGCTCCAAGAAATTTACGGTTTGATGATTTTACAGGAGAGTACTCAAATGGCCTTCAAAAAATAACTTTTTTGTTAATTGCAGATTATTGGAGTGAAAAAATTGATGAAATTGAATTTAGGTGGGTAAAAAAATACAATTGGGATGATGAAACGAAACAAGATGAAGTAAAATTAAATCAGGTAATTTCGGATAAAGATATTGTAGATCCGGGTGTTGGTGGATCGGTAGAAATTACTCTGACTATTCCTGAAGGACAACGACCAATAGCTGGAGGAGATGTTTTTCAATTAAGGGTCTACTCAAAAAATAGTTCACCGGAATTTTTTGGGCGTAGTTTACCTAA
>CAYWHV010000014.1:0-18641 GCA_964458045.1 uncultured Methanospirillum sp. | reverse complement strand
CCGATGGTTCCTGATTTTTTGTGAGCCAGAGCCCTGGTTGCAACAGCTGCCGAGGCTCCGGTCCGAAGGTCGGTCAGAGTGGTTGCATTCAGAACCGCAACAGGCTTTCCCGTCGGGGGGTCAAGAAGTATCGTGACCGCCATCACGGTTGGCAGACCTGCCTTCCTGTTTTCAGGGTGAACATTCACGATCTTTACTCCTGCAGTCTGAAGTGAGGGGATATATGAAGGCATGGTTCTGAAATCACCCCCCGGAAGATTCACATAGACCTTCGGGGGCATAACGCTTCTTCCCGCTCCATGATCCACAAATGCAGATTCGACTGCTGATATCAGATCACTCATCTCAATCACCTCCTCTGGCGCTGGATAATACTGCATACTGGATCTCTTCTCCCTTTTTCCCTGTTTCATCCGGACTGTCGCTATTCCCCTGGTATGGCTGGCCTGCATATCAGGGGGTCCGAAGTTTCTTCTTAGTATTCTATCTGGTATTGGTTATCTTTTCTGCAGCATCAGCTTGATGAGTGGAATGGCAACATCGGATTCAATATGCTTCTCTGAAAAGTATGCCGTATTCGTCAGAACAACAACCCCAATTCCTTCATCCCTCACAAATGCAATCTCGGCCATGAACCGGTTGGTCTCGCCGGCCTTCAGATGGGTCCGGGGAATGTCTTCTGTCTCAAATGTGTCCCAGAAGAGGGACTGCCAGAGATCCACCTCTTCAGTTGACCTGATCGCCCGGGGCTCGTGGGAGACGTTGACGGCTTTTATGAGATCTTCTGGTGCATCAAGAAACCCGAGCTGCAGGGCAAGGTAGACTGCCATGTCATCCGCATCAGAGATGATACCAGCCGTCGGGATCCAGAACTCATTGTACCTGATGATCATTCCTTCGTCATAGGCCGGGGCATACCCACGGTATCCAACCGCAGAACGCTCGAGAAGTTCCGGTCTCCACCCTGCTCCGGTGCTGTTCATGCCAAGAGGGCTGAGGATACGCTCATTCACGAGCTCTGAATAGGTTTTGTTCTGCATTCGTGCAACGATATCTCCTGCAATGGCCGTCCCTGCGTTTGAGTACTCCCACACCTCACCCGGAGATCGCGTCAGGGTCAGGTTTGAGAGCCAGGTATACACCACATCTGCAGGTATCTCCTCATATCCTCTGAAGGTTGATTCAGCCTGGGTTTCGATTGGGTCACTCTCCTTCTGGTGCCGGTAAAAATCATCCGGAACGTTGGGAAGTGCTGATGTGTGGGTTGCAAGATCAGAGAGCGTTATCTCCCTGCCCTGCCATGAGGGAACGGTCACTCCCTCCGGAACATAGGTCTGTATGGGGAGAGACAGGTTCACCATACCCCGGAGTTCTGCATCGGCGAGCAACAGGCCGGTGAAGGTCTTTGAAACTGATCCAACCTCAAAGGTGGTCCGGTTATCAGGGGCCTGACCCATCGCCTTGTCTGCCATCCCAAAGGTGTAAAGGGCGGAACCATTCCGATCCTCCAGGATGATAACAAGGCTTGGATATGTTCCATTATCAACAAGTGGCTCTGCAACCGAGGCAACCTCCTCAGCAGAGAGCGTGGAAAAATTGCCCGGAGCAGTCGTCCGCCACTCTTCCGGACTCATGACTCCTGTGACCGGAAGGCAGACCAGAAGGAGGATGAAAAAGATTGGGAACACCATCCTTCCGGAGATATACCCGTTTTGCATCATGCGTTCTTCTCCTTTTTCCAGACAATATACGAATAGACGACAAGATATATGGTTCCTATAATGACCGGAAGGAGAATGAAGAGGTACGCATACTCCGGTACCAGGACACCAAGCAGGCAGAAGAGAGCGATGATGAGAAAGACACGAAATCCGCGTTCATGGGTCTCCTTCCATACGGTCTCACTCTCCATGGTCCAGGGAGTCCGAATCCCGGCAAACCAGTTCGGCTTTACCCGGCGTATAAAAAATGCAATTCCCCCCATGAGGATGGCAAAAAGGGCAGAAATAACCTGGTTCATCGGAACTTCTATTCCAAGGGCCCAGAGGATGGTGATGAGAAAGAGCAGGAAGAAGAATATATTGAGCAGCAGGATTAGTGCATCATATGCTTCCTGAAATTCCCGGTAGGCTTCCCATTTGGGATCATATCTGGGAAGAATAATCATCAACAGGGTTATCCCCACCATAAGGGCTGGAATAAGGATGATGCCTGGAATAACCGGCATTGTCCCGTCCACTTCACCCTGTATATTCCAGTGGGTGGGGATCTCATCCGGAAGGGTCGGGTAGACCATATATGCTATCCCAAAGGTCAGAAGAATGAGGATTATTGAGAGTATCCGAAGCAGCTGCATACTCTTAGTTCAGCGTTCGGACATAGGTTCTTTTCTGCTCTCGTAATGGTCTTTGAAGAGAACATAGAGGTGCTCATCAAGGAATTGTCCATGTTTCCATATTGCTTGTGTATGTACTGCTTCGCGTTCAAATCCGCATTTTTCAAGCACTCTCATGGATGCCAGGTTTGTATGAAATACACCTGCCTGAATCCGGATGATTTCCGTGGTTGCAAAGACTACCGGCACAATTGCCCTGACTGCATCGGTGACGATCCCTCTTCCATGATACGTTTGTGACAGCCAGTATCCTATCTCCGCCGTTCTGCAGTATACATCAGAAAACGGGTGAATGCCGATTCCCCCGACTGCTTCCCCTTCAACCTCAATTGCAAGCAGGATGGCGGTTTTTTCTTCCTGTGCCATGGCGATGAACCGGTCTGCATCATCTCTGGTATAGGGGGAGGGAAACCCGTCCCGCATATTTCGTGCAATATCCGGATTATCTGCATGAATAGAAAGCGAGGGGGCGTCACTGACCGACCAGGTCCGCAGGATACAGGATGGTGTACTGATGTGCATGATGGTATCTCCATTCGCATGCAGAGGCCCTGGGCTGGCGTTCGAAGCAGCGCTCTGCGTATAACGACACAGAAGTTTTTCTTCTTCGCTCTCAAATATTGAACGATGAACGAACCGGAATAGCCGGTTGGAGATGTTCCATGAATTCAAAACAGATGAATAGCACTTCTCATTTCTTTGCCAGGTACTGGTATCTTTTCTGCATATTGGGAGGGATTCTGCTGGCCGGTCTGACTCCGGTATCCGGTGCAGTGGCCCCTGATATTACCGCCCTCGCCCCTGATACCGTGCATGCAGGATTCTCCCACCTGATCACCCTGACCGGACAGGGGTTTTCAGAGAACATAACCATTGCTCTTGTGAAGGATGATTCAGTCCTGAATGTCACGGACATGAAATTTCTTTCCAATACATCCGTGACCTTCCGGGTTGTCGTCCCTGCTGATGCAAAGCCCGGGATGTACCAGATGATACTCAGTTCACCCTCGTTGGGGGAGCACCGGTATAACCAGGTATTTCATGTCCAGCCACCAGCAGCACCGGAGATTGAAAATATCACCCCATCCTCTGCAATGGCAGGTGCATCAGTTCCGCTCCAGCTGACCGGGAAGTACTTCCGCTCCGGATGTACGGTCCTCCTCACCCAGGATACGAGGCAGATCGCCCTGACCAACCTTTCGGTCAGGTATGACCAGATATCAGGAGACCTTGTCCTCCCGACAGATACCAGACCCGGCACCTGGAACCTCTCGGTTACGAATGCAGACGGGCAGGAGGCAGTCAGTGCACCGGCATTTACGGTCATTGCTCTCCCCCAGCCACAGATCCTTGCCATCACTCCTGATCAGGGCGACATGGATGCCCCGGTGCAGGTAGCGGTAACCGGGAGCAATTTCCTGAAAGGAGCAACTTTTACCTTATCAAGAAATGATCTCACGGTCCAGGGAACTGATCCGGTTGTTGATTCACCCGGCCGGATCATCGGTATTGTCCAGGTCCCTGCCAAGTATCATGACGGTCTGTGGGATCTTACGGTGACAAATCCTGATGGTCAGTCAGCCAAAAAAACCAATGCATACCTGAGTGGAGAGCCTTATGCTCCTTTTAACATGCAGATAACTCCGGTCTGGGGTATCCAGGGAACAGAACGTCAGGTAACCATCAGGGGCATGTCATTTCTTGAAGGGGACCGGGTCACGCTGCAGCGGGGAGAAAAGACCATATCCGCGAAGAATGTCACCATCGTTTCAGCAACCCAGATAACCTGCACCATTCCCATTCCGGAGAATGCTGAACAGGGGGCCTGGGACGTAGTGGTGACCAGCCGGTATAACAAGAGTGACATCCTCAAAGCCGGATTCTCCATTTATACGAAAACATCCCTTCTCCTGTCCGGAATAGAGCCGGATACCGGGGAGCAGGGGCAGTACCTGACTGCAACCATTACCGGGAATAACCTTGCAAACGGGTCTGTGGTAACCCTGAGCGCCAGTGGAGAGGATCCCATTCAGAGTGAATCAACCACCCTTGTCCGTACCGATGAACTGAAGGCCTGGTTCCATATCCCGTCAGATGCCATGCCTGATCTGTATGATCTGACGATAACCTTCCCGTCAGGCCAGCAGCTGGTAAAAGCCGGGGCATTTCGTATTCTCTATAATAACACCCCGGTTATCACGTCTATTGAACCTGACCGGGCCCCTGCAGGGACGGATGATCTAAAAATTACTGTCACCGGCAGGAATTTCGGGGATGGAGAGTACCTGAACCTGAATCTTACCCATAATGTCACAACAATTCCGGTTTCAGGTTCGGTATCATACAAGGGTACCCGGATCACCGGGTATCTGACCATTCCGAACGGAACCGAGACCAGATGGTATGATCTTGAAGTTACCCGTGATGCAGGCCGTGGAAGAAGTGCAGCAAAAGCAGAGATGTTCAGGGTCCTGTAACAGATATGAGAGCATCATCGGTGGCTCCATAGGCCCCGTCTTTTTTTGATCAGGCTGTCGGATTTCTCATACGAACAACCGGTATCTGATTTTTCAGTCTTTGCCTGGTATCAGGATGCACTCTGCTCCTGATGAGATGACCGGTACATCCCTTTCGGGACGAGTATCTCAAATAATGCACCCTTCTGATACTCCCCGGTCTCCCTGATGGTGATATGGGTGATGGATAAAATCTCCCTGGCAAGGAACATGCCAAGACCGGAGTTCTTCCCATACCCTTTCTCAAAGATCAACGTTTTCTCATCAGCTGCAACCCCCATCCCGTCGTCAGCATACCTGATAACCAAAGTATCGTCCCGGATGACATACGTAACACAGATCCTGGTAACCCGCTCACCATGCCGGATTGAGTTATCCATGAGATTGTAAAAGACCTTTCTGATGAGTGGGTCTGCGTAGATCTGGATATCATAAAGGGAAATTGAAAAAGAGACGTCCTTTACGATCATATCCTTTGAAACTTTCCGGATGATATCTGCAATATCATTCCACTCCGGCTTATTAAGGCCGATATCCTGGTAGGTCCGGGTGAATTCAATCTGCTTTTTAATAGCGGTAATCGCTCCTTTCCCCATACTGACATACTCTGAAGCCTCCGAATCATGCTCCACCGCTTCAGCGATGAGCATCATAAGTCCCTGAAGCATGGTTATCTTATTCAGAATGTCATGCCGGGTGATACTGGAGAGAAGGTTTAATTTTTTAACCGCCTCTTTTACTGCTTCTTCTGCCTGATGGCGTTCGGTTACATCAATCAGCGTCTCAACAGCACCGATTATTTCGCCCTGGTCATTTTTATACGGAGCAGCCAGGATGTACAGCCAGATCCCGTTCTCTTTCATCTCCGGATAAAACCTGGTCATCTCATATGCCCCATCGACGAGATCAGACGGATGACAACTGTCACCATATAATGTATCCAGAAGATCAAAATTTCTGTCAAGAAGAATATCAACAGCAAGTGGCCGTTCAGTCGGGAAAAATGCTTTCCAATGGTCTTTCGTCCCGATCATCTCTGAAGCAGGAATTCCTGAAAACTTCTCAAGCGCCCGGTTCCATGAAATGACCTGGTGGCTCTGATCAATGACAAACTGGAATGCCGGAGAGCTCTGAAGAATGGCGGAAAGTCGTGCCTCACTCTCCCGGTATGCCCGTTCTGATATCGCCAGATTTTTATTCTCCTCATCTTTTCTCCTGTTTATAGTGATAAATGACAGGAAGATGGCGATTATAAGCAATGTCCCGACCAGAGGAGGCAGACCGGCATAGATGATTTGAAGTGTCCAGTTACCAGCGTCGATATCAATTCCGAATACTCCAAGGATCTCACCGGTTTCAGGATCCTTAACCGGTAACAGGCCATTGATCCAGGTCCCCCAACGGTCGATTGTCGGGCCTACTATCCCTTCTTTTTCTGAAGTGAATATCGCACGGACAGGATCAGTGACCTCAGGATAGTCCTGTCCGGGTGGGGAGTAGCCTTCTGTTCCGGGAGGTTCGGAATCTACATAAAAAAATACGCCACCATCATCCCGCTGCCCCATAACATAGACAAACCTGCTGAGCGGTTCTGCAGCTTTCATATCGGCAAGTTTCTCTTTCATTGAGATATATGCCGGATTGGTAAGATCGGCATCTGATCCATGAAAAAGCCTGATAGTTTCCAGGTCTATCCCTGCTGCAGCAAGCCTGGTTTCGGTGAGAATCTGCTCCCGAAGCTGGGTATCCTTGCCGTGCATAAAAACCAGAGTTATGCATCCACCGATACCGATGATGATTGCAAGAATGATGATGACTCGCAGATCAATTCGGGGTATCATGATTCCACCTGGTATGTATGATACTCCACGTGGTATGATATATATCTGCAGCTCCTAAGAAAAACACATGGATTGTGGTCTGTACATCATTACTGATGAGATTCTGGCTCCCGGCTGCTCTCATATACAGATTGCGAAGGAATCTCTCTCCGGCGGTGCAAAAATCATCCAGCTCCGTGATAAACGCAGAAGTGGAGCAGAACTCTATGCAATTGCACAGGAGATCCGATCCCTCTGCACTCACCATGATGCCCGGTTTATCGTCAATGACCGGCTGGACATTGCGCTTGCAGTCCGGGCAGATGGCGTCCATCTTGGTCAGGATGATCTCCCCCTCTCTGCGGCACGATTGCTCGCTCCCCGCCCCTTTATCATCGGGGTATCTGTGGGGACCGTTGAGGAAGCGGTTCAGGCAGAAAGAGACGGAGCTGATTATCTCGGGGTAGGGCCGGTGTATCCAACCGGAACAAAGGCAGATGCCGGACCTGCAGTGGGCCCCGGGCTGATCCGGAGTATCAGGGAAGAAGTATCCATTCCCATCGTTGCCATCGGGGGTATCACCCTGTCAAATGCAGGCGATGTCCTCGCTGCCGGTGCTGATGGGATTGCCGTCATATCAGCGGTGATATGTAGCCCGGATATTGCTGCAGCTTCCAGAAAGTTTGCAGACCTTATTGAACGGTAATACTCCATACCCCATACCTCATACCCCATACCCTGGCAGGGCCCTGGTGCACAAAACGTAGAAATAGTTCAAACGAGACGCAGTATGGACATGACGCTTGATGAAATCACCATTAGCAGGGCAATCGTTACCGACCACCTCAATACGCTCATCGAGTACATGGAGATGGATGTTGCTGTTATCGGGGCCGGACCATCTGGCCTTGTCTGTGCAGCCCTGATTGCGGAAAAAGGTCTCAAAGTAGGTCTTATTGAGAAGAAGTTATCCATCGGTGGCGGAATGTGGGGAGGAGGAATGATGTTTCCCCGTATCGTGGTCCAGCAGGAAGCAAAAAGGCTGCTTGACTGGTTTGGTATCAGATCATCAGAATTTTCACCAGGGTACTACACGGCCCGGTCTGTGGAAGCGGTCACCAAACTTGCCGCTGCTGCATCTGATGCAGGGGTGGAGTTTTTTAACCTGACGACGGTTGAGGATGTCATGGTCAAGGGTGACGGGGTCCTGTCAGGTCTGGTGATTAACTGGCAGCCGGTGGAAGCAACCGGACTTCATGTGGATCCTCTCACGATCGGGTGCACTGTTACTGTTGATGCGACCGGTCATGATGCCGTCATCGCTCACCAGGTATCGAAAAAGTGTGGCAAACCAGAAATTAAGGGAGAAGGGACCATGTGGGCAGATAATGCCGAGACTGCCGTGGTTGCTCATACCAAAGAAGTATTCCCTGGTCTTTTCGTCTGTGGTATGGCAGCAAACGCAGTCTTTGGCGGTCACCGGATGGGGCCGGTCTTTGGGGGAATGCTCCTCTCCGGAGAATCAGCAGCAGAGCAGATCCTCAAAAGGTTCTGATATTTCATCTTTTTTCAAACGGATTTAACGAATCAAATATACAGTCAATCTCGACCACATATGGCTTGATATCCAGAACCGGGGAACCATCCAGGGCCTCAAGGCCGGTAACCGTGATGGTCCCATCAGATATCTCTTCTATCTTCCCGATTGAGAGTGCAATCGGGTTTGGCCGTGCTGGTGACCGGATGGTAAACACGGGCCGTGGCTCATCCCAGTCAGGTCGTTTTGCAAAGAGGATATCCCGTTCAGCCCGGTCCATCCAGTAGAGAACCCAGATATGGGTTATCCCTTCCATGGTTCCAAGACCGGGGACATACTGAGGATATATCTCAATCTGCATTGGTTCACAGCAGGATCTCCCCTGTCGTGGTGCTGATCCCCGGCCGGTAAAGGGTGAATGAATGACACCGATTGGTTCCAGTTCTATCATATTTTTCTCTCTCCAGTATCGAGGGCCATTTTTATTACAACCAGAACGGGTTCAGTACCATTATCATCCCGTTCAGGAGGGTTGCAAATACGGTCCAGCACAGGTATGGAACCAGCAGCCATACTGCAGTTCGCGATGTCTGTCTGAAATGGTGAATGGTCAGGAGTATCAGGAGAATAAGGACTAATATGACGACAAATCCACCGGCAACCGACTGCATCCCGAAGAAAACAACCGACCAGAGCAGATTGACCCCGAGCTGGAGGAGAAACCAGGCTGTTGCGATTTTTACGGAGCGTTTTTCAAAGCCATGTTTGAGAACAAGCCACCATGCAATTCCCATCAGAATATACAGAATGGTCCATGCCGGGGCAAATACCCAGTTTGGGGGGCTGAACCAGGGTTTTTGCAAAGTCAGGTACCAGCCGGTTATGCTGGCCATGGTAAAGAAGGAGCCGACAAATCCGATGATGAGAGGGAGGGCAATACAGAAGATGAGGAGAAGAGCCAGAGCTATCGGGCGGAATTTCATGATAGTATGTTGTCGGTCTGGTATATGTTGTATATGGCGATGGGAATCCGGGTGACTCCGATACTTTCTTAAACTCTCATAACATGTATTAAAGTCACTGGCAGGATTCAGAGGAATTTTTGTCACACCGACTAGTGCGAACGTATTGCCCGAAATTTGTAATAATAACCCTGACAGGTTTTTCGTGATGTTTTTGCACTTTTTACCGGAGATGGTCAGATAACAGAATTAGATATACAACCAGATATTGCACCGACTACTGAAACACCGCAAGCGCCAGAAGTAGAAACCATTCGGGTTCGTCTGCCCAATGGCAGGAAGGGAGAACAGTTCGCCTATGCCGAGCTGATGCTGGGCTCATTTCATATCCGTGTACGCTGTTCAGATGGCGTGACCCGGCTTGGCAGGATCAAGGGGAAGATGAAACGCCGGTCCTGGATCCGCGAAGGCGATGTTATTATTATTACACCCTGGTCATTTCAGGATGAAAAGTGCGATATCTCATACCGGTATACTCCGCCCCAGCGTGACTGGCTGAGACGGAACAAGTATATCTAATATTTCTCTCGCTTTCTTTTTTCCTGGTTTTTTGATTTCTACAATCTGTTTGTATGGTCTGTCATTTTATCTGGGATGGAGCAAAGGTATTTAATCTTATAAAAAAAGGTTAGAGCATGTCTCCACGGGTTATTGATCCAGCTCCTGCCCGGAGATACCGGGAAAAGGAAGGCAGATTAAGTAAGGATCGGGCACGGTACCTTGAGACGCTCCGTCATCATCCCATGGCAACGCCCTATCCGCATCCTGCACGAAAAGCCTGGAAAAAACGGTCTGAACCGGGCCCATGGCATAATACACACAGTCGTCCTCATGAGGAAGAACTCGGCCCGCACACCAACCAGCCAGGTCCTATCCGTTTTCCAATACCAATTACCCTGAATGGAAAAAGAGCGTAAGACCCCCAGGCATCATTTTTTTCGGTTCTGAAAGGAACGTTACGGACAGGTCCATGACTGACAATCTTTTTCAGGAGATCCAATCAGCGGGGATAAGAATTGCTCCCCATGTGATCAGGACGCCGCTCATCTATTCATCCACATTCTCCCGGATGACGAATGCCCATGTGTATCTCAAACTTGAAACGCTGCAGAAGGCCGGATCGTTTAAGATTCGGGGCGCTATGAACAAGATCCTCCTCCATGCGAACAAGGCAGGACCAGCGGGAGTGGTCACGGCATCAGCCGGTAATCATGCCCAGGGCGTGTCTGTTGCTGCTCAGATAGCCGGCATCCCTGCAACCGTCATAATGCCGTTCTGGGCTTCCCTTTCAAAACAGGAGGCATCACGAGGATATGGGGCTGATGTGCACCTGTTTGGGAAAACCCTTGAAGAGTCGATGCAGCGGGCGAGGGAACTGGCAGATGAAGGGATGCTCTATGTCCACCCGTTTGATGATCCGGAGATTATTGCAGGCCAGGGAACGATAGGGCTTGAGATCTGCGACGCTCTTCCTTCACCTGATATCGTCGTAGTGCCGGTCGGTGGGGGCGGACTGATCTCCGGCATCAGTGTGGCGGTAAAAAACAAGGTGCCGTCATGCCGGATTATCGGGGTTCAGGTGCAGGCATGTCCCTCAGCATATCAGGCAAAATATGGGGGAGGTGAGGTGAGTGATACAACCGGATGGACCCTCGCAGATGGAATCCGGGTAACCAGAACCGGTACACACAGTCTCCCGTACATTCGTGATATGGTCGATCAGATCGTCCTCGTTGATGATGGGGAGATCTCGGATGCCATGCTGTGGCTGCTTGAGCGAAAGAAGATTGTTGCCGAAGGAGCCGGAACGACCCCTCTTGCAGCACTCCTGTCTCAGAAATTTTCATTCTCTCCTGGCAGCACCATCGTTCTTGTCATCAGTGGAGGAAATATCGACAGCCATCAGTTGTCGAGGGTGATTCGGCAGGCCCTTGCCAGACGGGGCAGACTGATGCGGCTCAGTCTTGTTATCGAGGATCAACCCGGCTCCCTTGCAGAAGTGCTGGCTATCATCGCACGGGAAGGGGGGAACATCCTGAAGATCAGCCATAGTGAGTGGGATATTGAACTCCCGGTTCATGAAAAGAGAATATGGATAGAGATAGAAACCCGGGGGCCTACACACATTGCAGCGATAGAAAAAGCCCTGCGGAGTGTGGGTATTCATTCGTCAGGTTTTTCTGAAGAGATGGCCGGCAAATGACAGTTCAAGCCTTTTCAGGCTGATATTGCCATCCGAATCGCCAGGAGAATAAGCATTCCGATAAAAAGTACCTGTAATTTTTTCTCTGACATGGTACTCCCTGTCTTCACCCCGAACCTGACGGCAGGAATCGAGGTAAGGACCAGGACCAGAACAAACAGGAGGTTTACATACCCGACAGAGAAGGGAAAAAGACCAGTCACTCCCCATCCAAGAACGATATAGGAGACCACCGTTCCTGACGCAATCAGCACCATGGCGGTAAGTGAGATACCTATGGATTTGTGGATATTCATCCCCAGAATTGATGTCAGCACCGGTGTCAGAATTACGCCGCCGCCTATCCCGAACAGCCCTGATCCAACTCCCACACCAATGCCAAGGATAAGGAGGATGAAATCACTCTCCCTGACGGTATATGCACTCAGATATCTGCATTGTTTTATGATCATCCATACGGCCATGAAGATCAAAAAGCCGGAGAATGCAAGGATATGGATCTGACTGGGAATGAGAACTGAGAGGGTGCTTCCTGCCATCGATCCAAGTATCCCCCCTGTGCCCAGAATGAGGGCCGGCCACCAGGTGATCTGTTTCCCGCTGAAATTTTTTATCGTGCCTGCGACTGCAGTTGGCAAAATAACAGCAGCAGAGGTCGCCACAGCAATCGCCATGGCATTTTCCTCATATCCGAGATCGTCGAGGAGCAGAAACATGACCGGAACCATCACGACCCCGCCCCCGATACCAAAAAGACCGGCGAGAAATCCGGCTACTATTCCACAGACCAAAAGGATGATAATAATTACGATAAAGAGTTCCATGCCATGTCAGAGTAATTCATCACAATTCTGGTGTTTTCGTAGATAATCACGGACTTTTTCAGATTCAACAACCCCCCGGTCAAGGTTGTCAATGACTGCATCGATTCGTTTCAGTTCCTGGATTATCATGTCATTATTGGGATTATTGTTCATATCAAGGAGGGTAATCGCTACAGACAGGGGATTTCGTATCTGATCATTCATGGCTGCAAGAAGGTGCAGGTTTTTTTGTATCTGCAGGTCCAGTTGCCTGTTCAGTTTTTCCAGATCTTTTTTCATTTCAATGAGTTTATTTGTCTTCTCTCTCAGCACCTGGTTTGATATGTCGAGGTTTCGCATGTAGTACCCGCGTTCGACATGGGCACGGATTCGGGCGAGAAGAATGGTTTCATGAAAAGGTTTGGTGATATAATCAGTTCCGCCTGCCTCAAAGCCGGTTTCAATATTGGTATCCTCGTCTCGTGCGGAGAGAAAAATGACCGGTACGTATTGGAGGGCGTCTATCATCCGAAGCCTCCTGCAGACCTCAAACCCGTCCATCCCCGGCATCATGATATCGAGTAAAATCACATCCGGTGGCCGCTCCTGTGCCTGTTCCAGGGCATGCGGGCCGTCGGTTGATGTTACGACCTGGTACCCTGACCGGTGGAGCACCTCTGCAATAATATACAGATTGTTCTTATTGTCATCGACAACGAGAACGAGCACATCTTCGTTTCTGATATATTCCATAATGCCTGTATCTGATTATTTTAGCCTGAACCAAACGCAAAGGCCAGTCTTATTGGGAATTCACTGTCAGGCCATCCGTCCGGGTTCCCTGTTCTTATATCCAGATCCCCGGATGAGTATTTAATGAATTCTATCTGCTTGTCAGCTGCTGGGGCCCTGCCGGCAACCATGATGAAGAGATGGTTGCACCCAATTTCATTCTCTATACCGGACTTCTTCGTATATTTTCAGAAAACCCGTCACCGTTGAGGGGGGCTTCATATACCAGTATCGATCATCTGGTAATAGGAGATTTTATCTTGTTCAATGTGAAATATGCACGCTGATATGGCTGTAGATCCGGATGAGAGCCGGTTCGATGAGGGGATATCGCTTATTAAAGCGGGAAAGATAGAAGAAGCGATAGATATCTTTTCTGAACTGGTGGAGAAGGATGATCGGAATCATAAAGCCTGGAATGCGTATGGGGTGGCTTTATCCCAGACAATCCATAAAGAAAGTGCAATTCATTGTTTTGAAAATGCTCTGCAATTAGATCCTGATAATAAAGTCTATCAGCGAAACCTGAGCAGAACAAAAACCCCATCAAAAAAGAAGACTTTCAGAAGAAAGGCTGAACTGACTCCTCAGAAGTCCCGGAAAAGATGGATAGCTCCTGCTGCTTTCTTCCTCCTTCTGGTCGGTGTGGTTGGATTACTCGTATCCGGTCTGGTGCCGGGACTATCTGTTCCAGATCAGATCAGGAGTCTTATTCCAGGATCAGAACCGGTGGAGGTTCCTGTCATCACACCGGCACCGGTCATCACCACGGAAGCAACACCTGAACCAACTCCTGAACCGACGCCGGTTCCAACGCCACCGCCTGAACCTGAAACAACATTTCATTTCATTGATGTCAGCCAGGGGGATGCAGCCCTCATCCAGAGTGAGGGTAAAAACATGCTCATCGATGCAGGCCCGAAAAGTTCTGGTTCGCGCCTTGTTGAGTACCTGAAAAAGCAGAACGTGACCACCCTGGACTATGTTGTTGCGTCTCACCCGTTTGATGATCATATCGGGGGAATGGTTGATGTCCTCAAGGCCTTTGAAGTCAGGACCTATGTAGATAACGGGATGACTCATACGTCTGACCTGTATAAGGATGTCATCAGTGCCGTGATATCAGACCAGGCAGTCAGAATGATCGTCACGGCAGGCATGAATATTCCCTTTTCCAATACCACAAAAGTTGATATTATCGGACCATACCGCCTTACTGGTCACCAGGACACAGACTCACTGGTTCTCCGGGTCACCATGCAGAATGTTACCGTCGTCTTCCCCGGTGATTCATCAGAAATAAGGGGGTCTGCAACTATTCTGAAGCTCCCCGACCATGGATCAGATGCAGGAATCAGTCCTATCATGGATACCCGTCCTGAAGCGGTTGTCATCTCGTTAGCATCCGGTAATGCGTTCGGATATCCCCGGTCTGCCACTCTTGCCGAGATTCAAAAACAGGGTTCACAGGTGTTTCGAACCGATATCAATGGAACCATTGTAATCAGGACCAATGGCCAGAACTGGACTGCAAAAACTCTACGCTGACTATTCCCTTAAATTTTTAAAAGCGGGATTTCGCATTATCCCGCCTTATTCTATCCGGTATTTTCCCTCCGGAATCGTCATGGTGAACTGTGCCCCTGACCCCTCGGTTCCGGTCTCCTCAATGGTAATCCCCGTGATTGCAAGGATCTCCCTCGCAAGAAACAGACCAAGCCCGGTATTCTTTCCAACTTCCCTGGCAAAAATATGTTTTTTCATTGACGGTGGAATTCCGACTCCGTCATCCTCGATTATCCAGTTCACACTATGATCCGGGTTTCTGTTCCAGTAGCTGGTAATCCTGGTGACTTTTCCTCCATGCCTGATGGCATTCTCCATCAGGTTATAGATAACTTTGAGAAGTAACGGGTCTGCAAGGACGACCAATCTTGTATCTGTGTCAAATTCAATGGATACCTGCCTGGTATTCACAAGCGCTGCAGAATTTTTCAGGACCGCCCTGATATCATGCCAGACCGGTTCTTTTGACCCCAGATCCTGATAATCACGGGTAAATTCAATATGGTGCCGGATAGATCGGGCTGCTACCTGTGATTTCAGAATAAATACCCGGGCCTCCTCCAGACTGGTTTCTGTTCCGGCAAACTCCAGGTACCCGGTCAGAGCGGTCAGGACATTGAGAATATCGTGCCGGGTAATCGAAGAGAGCATGTTGAGTTTTTTATTCGCCGTGACAAGTGCATCTTCCACCCGTTTTTTATCGGTAATATCATGAATAATTGAATAGAGGACCTGTTCTTCGTCAAGGGCTATCGGTCCGCTGTGAACTTCAACCTCCCGGATCTCCCCTGATGCAAGCCGGTGTCTGAAATAAAAGAAATTTCGTTCTTCTTTTCTCGCACGTTCCATCTCCTGGAATATCTCATCCCGGCTCAGACAATTAATCCGGGTTACGTCCATATGGGTCAGTTCATCATGCGTGTATCCATAATATGAGCACGCTGCAGGATTTGCATCAAGAATCGCTCCGGTGTCAGGATTAATGATCAGCATGACCGAGTGGCTGTTTGAAAAGATACTTCTATACCGCTCTTCACTTGATTTCAATGCAACTTCTGACCGTCTCTGATCGGTCAGGTCCTGTATCTGCACCAGATATCCTCCGGTGATGTCAGGAAATGAGAGGGAGATCGGGGTTATCTGGACATGGATGTCTATCTGCCCGGTCTTTGTGGTTTTATAGAGTTTGTGCTCCTTTACGAGGTCAAAATCGAAATGCACAGAATATTCAATCCGTTCCCCGTTCTTTAATTTCAAGAGAAGATCCTGTGGAATATTCGGGTCCTCGAAGAGATCAAACATGGCGATCTCTTTCGGGTTTACCACGCCAAAAAGGTCAAGACAGGCAGCATTAACCTGCAGTAATTTCCCATCGGAATTATAAAGTTCAATGGCAATCGGGGACTGGGTGAAGATTTCATGAAAGATTACCTCTGCCTGTTTTGATTTTATCAGGGGAAGCAATTTCTCTGAAAGATGGTAAAATAAATCCTTTGGAGAGTCTGTCTTGATGAAATACAGATCCGCCCCGCTGTTAAGTGCTTCGATAATGACCTGGTCATTCCCTTTTCCGGTAAGAATAACAAAGGGGATCTTGTTTCCTTTACTTCGGAGTGACCTGAGAAAAGAGAGCCCATCTGTCACCGGCATTTCAAAATCGGAGATGATGGCATCATAGTGGTTCTTTTTTAAGAGCCGCTGTGCTTTTTTGACCGTGTCAGATGTGGTCACTTTAAATGGACCGGTTTTTTCAAGAAATGCCCTGGCAATTGAGCAGATCTCAGGATCATCATCAACAAAGAGCAATGAGTAAATCATACTGAAACCCCCCGTTCATTGTATCATACTCGATGGTAAAGTATGAAACCTTATCTTCTTAGCAGACGATGATTCAAGCTGTGAATGATATGACCAGGCATATCGGATGGGTATTTCTAGGTGTAATAATTCTTCTTATCTGGTGCAATGCATCAGCTGAACCGATTTCAGGATGGCATCCCTCAGCCCGTGACTATTTTTCCGTTCCAGGGGCCGGACAGGGTGATAGCGGAGGAGCCATTCCGATTATCCCGATGTATGGAGAAAACCGCACGACACAGAGTGAGCATACATCTGCGTCATCGGTCGGATATGCATCGGAAGGGGTGAATCAGTCAGTTCCAGAACAAGGGGCACGAATCCTTGTCAGGTATAATACATCGGAAGTCTCAGCCCTTGCAGAGGTTGAGATTGAAGGGGTTGCCCTGGCGGAGGATCTGAGTACCAGTCTTTCAGGACTGGTATTGTACTCAACGAGAGGAAAGAGCGAGGAGGAAGCAATAACCGCTCTGTCTGCCCTCCCCGGTGTTCTGTATGCAGAACCGGACTATGTATTGTCCATTGACCGGACTCCGGACGATCCTGAGCTCTGGCGGCAATGGGGGATTTCAAATACCGGCCAGGTCTACCGTGAGAATACCCCTGCCGGAAAAGTGGGTGCTGATGGAAGTGTCCTGAATGCATGGGATATGACAACCAGTTCAGGGGAGGTAATAGTTGCTGTCCTTGATACCGGTATAGATTATTCCCATCCTGACCTGGCATCCAATATGTGGACCGGTCCTTCAGGAGAGCATGGGTTTAATGTAATAACCCAGGCAGCAGACCCGATGGACGATAACGGGCATGGAACCCATTGTGCCGGGATCATTGGCGCTGTTGGCAATAACAAGGTTGGGGTATCCGGCATTGCCTGGCAGACAAAACTGATGGCGGTAAAGGCAATCGGGGCTAATGGAAAGGCATACACGTCTGATATCATCAAAGGAATTGAATATGCTTCATCAGCCGGTGCGGATATCATCAGCTGCTCCTTTGGTGGATCTGATAGCTCCCAGGGTTTATACGATGCAATAGCCGGATCTCCCGCCCTGTTTGTATGTGCTGCAGGCAATCAGGGGATGAATAATGATCAGAATCCTCATTACCCTTCGTCATTCCAGCTTCCGAACATCATCGGTGTTGCTGCAACCACCGCATCTGACACCCTGGTTTCAACCTCAAATTACGGGACCACCGTTCATCTTGCCGCTCCCGGAGAGGACCTCTACAGTACGGCCCTTTCCACGTCTGGCGGGTCACAATACCGATTCCTGACCGGAACCTCGCAGGCGACCGCGTTCGTGGCAGGAATGGCATCTCTTGTTATGAACACCGACAGCAGTCTTACGTCACCGGAGATCCGTGACCTCATGATCACCCATTCTGATGCAGTCCCGGCACTCCAGGGGAAAGTCGCCGCACAGGGACGGGTGAACCTGGCCGCTACTCTCGCAGCTCTTTCAGGTGAGGATGCAATACCCCTGCACCAGGGATGGAACTTTGTATCAGTGCCACGACCCCTTGCATCCGGAAAAGATACCGCTCAGATATTCGGGCAGGTAAGCTCCGGAGGCCATTCAGTCCTTGAATATGTGCATGGTACCGGATGGAAGACCCTGAAAGCATCTGATCCGGTTTCAATCATGACCGGGTACTGGGTGTATTCCACGAAGGATGATTCGGTCCCGCTGCAGTATGCACCATCCCCCGGAGTTGTCAGAAAACAGATAAAGAGTGGCTGGAACACGTGGGGCCTTCCGTTAAAAGAGTCGGCGAAGGCAAAAACTGCCCTCTCACCCATTCAGAGCATCTGGAAATATGTGGTCGGGTATGATGCAACCCTGCAGCAGTATGAAAGCCCTATCCTGAATGGAGGGTCTGGAGATCAGAGCGATGACCGGCTTGTCAGACCTCATCAGGGGTACTGGCTCTATAGTGCAGGGGAAGGAGAGATTACCGGATAATCTCCTTCTACTCCTGGTAATTTCGTATTATTAACTCGTTAATTGCTCCCCTTTTTTCTCCCACGCTGTTGATAAACCGTTTTGCAAGGACCCGCTCAATCAGAAAATCTTTGTACAGGTCATCAAAGAAATGGTCATCCGGATCCTCATTTCTTGGATCAGA